>CALGGV010000260.1 GCA_937915725.1 uncultured Selenomonadales bacterium | reverse complement strand
AAACGGTTGCATTCTATTCACGGTTGCTGATAAAGACAAGGACGAAATGAAAGACTTAGCAAAGGCTTTTTCAGAATTGGGCTTTAAAATAATGGCAACTGAAGGCACAGCAAAGGCGTTGGAAAGTGTGGGAATTAAAGCTGAAGTAGTGGGCAAAGTTCATCAACGCAGCATTGACATTATCGAAAGAATCAAGAGCGGCAAAATTCATATGGTAGTAAATACGCACGCGCCGGGAAAACATATCCTGCGCGACGGCTTTAAGATACGGCGAGCAACGGTTGAACACGGTATACCTTGCCTTACAAGTTTAGACACGGCGTGGGAAGTTTTGAGAATGTTAAGCTTTATGAGAGACAGACGCCTTGTCTATTCATTGGCAATTCAAGATTATGTAGGCGGCGGCGACGAATTAGCTTGATTAAGGGCTAAGGATTAAGGGCTAAAGACTAAGGATTTTTTCTATTTTCTTTTGCCTAAAAAAATGTTAAAATTCCTCTGTAAATTTGCAGGGGGATTTTTTTATGGCGGATATTGGAAAAGTAATTGAAGGACAACTTGTAGAATGGGACAAGAAAAAAGCCGCAATAAATCGCCAAAAACACGGCGTAGAATTTGAAGACGCCGCATTGGTTTTCGCAGATGAAAATAGAATTGAACGTTATGATGCTGAACATTCAACAGAAGAAAACCGTTGGCAAGTTATCGGCGAAGTTGGCGAAGTTTTATTTGTGGTTTACACGGAGCGCGGCGAGGCTTTTAGATTGATTACGGCAAGAATGGCAACGCCTGAAGAAAGGAGAATTTATTATGGAGCGCAGAATTATTTATGAAGGGCAAAAACCAACGCCGGAACAAATTGAAAGAATCCGTGCGCTAAAAAATCGCCCAATAGTTTATGATGAAGATTGCCCCAAACTTACAGAGGAAGAATTGAAACAATTTAAGCGCGTAAATCCCAAACGCAAGGCGGCTAACTAAATGACAGATATTAATTTTCAAACTGAAAATCGAACTTTTGAATGGGACGAAAATAAAGACAAAATTAACAAAATCAAACACGGAGTAAGCTTTAAGGTTGCAACAAAAGTTTTTGAAGATGAAAACCGCATTGAACGCCCTGATTATAATCATTCGCAAGAAGAAGATCGTTGGCAAGTTATCGGCAAAGTTCATGAAGTTTTATTCGTGGTTTATACCGAACGCGGTGACGTAACACGATTAATTTCAGCGCGTGAGGCAGATGATTTAGAAAAGGAGATTTATTATGGCGACAGTGACTTATATTTTACGTAAAGGCGAACCTTTGACAGAAGAAGAACTTGAAGAAATTCGTGCTTTAAAAAATCGCCCAATAGTTTATGATGAAGATTGCCCCAAACTTACAGAGGAAGAATTGAAACAATTTAAGCGCGTAAATCCCAAACGCAAGGCGGCTAACTAAATGACAGATATTAATTTTCAAACTGAAAATCGAACTTTTGAATGGGACGAAAATAAAGACAAAATTAACAAAATCAAACACGGAGTAAGCTTTAAGGTTGCAACAAAAGTTTTTGAAGATGAAAACCGCATTGAACGCCCTGATTATAATCATTCACAAGAAGAAGATCGTTGGCAAGTTATAGGCAAAGTTGATAATATTTTATTTGTAGTTTACACAGAACGCGACGATATTACGCGGCTTATTTCAGCCAGAAAAGCTACTGCATATGAAAGGAGTTTGTATTATGGCAATCGTGACTTATATTTTACGTAAAGGCGAACCTTTGACAAAAGAAGAACTTGAAGAAATTGAAGCTTTAAAAAATATGAAAGATGAGGATATTGACTTTAGCGATATTCCAAAAATTACGCCGGAAGAAGCTAAACAATTTAAGCGCGTAAATCCCAAATGTAAGGCGGCTAATTAAAGACTAAGGATTAAAGACTAAGGGATAGGGGGTAGGGAATTGAAAAAAATTTTTGATACAGAAATAAAATCTAATGTCAAAGTTGCAGAAAATATTTTTCGGCTTGAAATTTTATCGCAGGAACTTTCAGAAATTGTCAGCGCAGGGCAATTCGTACAAGTCAAAATTTCAGATGAATTTACATTGCGCCGCCCGTTCGGTATTGCCTCTGCAAAAAATGGCGTCATTAAAATTTTTTACAGATTAGTTGGACGCGGCACAAACTCCCTTGCAAATAAAAAAGCCGGCGAACACTTAGATATTTTGGGCGCGCTCGGCAACGGCTTTAATACAAATATTGTCGGGCGAATTTTGCTTGTTGGTGGCGGAATGGGATTAGCTCCGCTTTTAAGCGTGGCTGAAAAAATTTCTGCAGTTGATGTTTTAATTGGCGGCAAAAATGCCGGTGAAGTTAATTTTTGGGTAAAAGAATTTCAAAATGAAGTTGAAAAAATTTATATCACGACAGACGACGGCAGCCGCGGCAGTAAAGGTTTTACAACTACACTTTTGCCGGAAGTTTTGGAATATGACAATTACGCGGCGATTTATACCTGTGGACCTGAAATTATGATGCGCGGCGTGGCTCAAATTGCAAACGAAAATGATTTAGCTTGTTATGTTTCATTTGAACGGCGTATGGCTTGCGGTTTGGGCGCGTGTTTAAGTTGTTCGATTGATACTTTGCAGGGCAGAAAAAAAGTTTGCAAAGATGGTCCGGTTTTTGACGCCGCCGAAATTTTTACTTTTAAATCTGCTAAAATTTCTTCTAATTTTTCTTTCCTTAAAAATAAATCTGAATTTAAAATTTTTGCGGCAGATTGTATTGAGGCTGAACAAACTTTTGAAAGGTCGCCGAATGCTTGCGTAAAACTTGTGCGGACTGCCATGGAGGCTTGCGTTAAGTGGCTTTATGACAACGATAAAAAATTTATTAAAATTTCCGGCAAAAATACTTCAGATAAATTATTTGAACTGATTTCAAGTCGTTCTTTCGCCGTAGCAGTCGGAAAAAATCTGTTGAACAAAATTCATCACTGCAGAAAAGCCGGCAACCAAGCCATTCACAACGAAAAAGATTTTAACTATGAAGAAGGCGTGCGCTGTTTGATTAATCTTTTTGATTTTGTGCAGTGGATTGACAGAAATTACGGCAAAAATTATAAGCCACGTATTTTTGAAATTGAAAAAATTCCAACTTAACTAAAAAAGCCGACTCGTAAAAAAACTCAATTACTGCAGTTATAAAATGTTATCCGTGAATTTTTTTATAATTGACAAAATTTTTGGCTTGTTTGATAATGTAAAAAAATTATCGAAAGGAGCCAAATTTTTATGCAGGCATCTTATACTGGCTTAGAAAATTTTCTTGCAGGTAAGAAAATTTGTAGCATTCCGGTTTATCAGCGCAATTACGATTGGAAAAAATCCCATTGCGAACAACTTTTTTCAGATTTGGAACACTTGATAAAAAATGAAAAGCCTGAACATTTTATTGGTACGGTGGTATATCAAGAAAGAAAAACGAAGACTTTCACTGAACAAATTATAATCGACGGGCAGCAGCGAATTACCAGCGTTATTTTGTTGGCAAAGGCTGTTTATGATTTAGCGAATTCTGATGAAATTCATGAAGAAATTTTTACTGCTTTTATGAAAAATTCAAAATTTGACAAAGAATTCAAATTGCGCCCTTCAGAATTTGACCGTGAAATTTTTAAAAAGATAATGGACGGCGAAAGATTCAGTACTACAGAATTTTCAAGGCTTTATCTGAATTACAAATTCTTCAAAGAAAAGCTCGTTGTTTCAAAATATGAACTTTCAGCCGTTCGTGATGCAATAACTAATTTAACGATTGTTGCACTGAAACTTGACAATGAAAACCCGCAAGAAATTTTTGAGTCTTTGAATTCAACCGGCAAAGATTTAACTGAAACTGAATTGATAAGAAATTTTTTGCTGATTAATTTAGATGCCGAAATTCAAACAAAATTGTATAAAGCATATTGGTTACCGATTGAAAGAATGCTGCGCGACTCTGAAACTTTTGAAAATTTTATGGTTCAATATTTAGTGTCAGTTAGAAAATCCAGCAAAGCCAGACAAGGCAACAAAGATATTCAAATTTCAAAATACGCGCTTTACCCTGCATTTAAAACTTATTTTGAAAAAAATTACAGTGGCGATAAGGCTGAACAAGTTGGAAATTTTTTGGCTGATATGTACGATTACGCCGAATTTTACAGCCGCTTACTTGCCATTAAAAATGCAGACTTTGACAGCTTGTCCTTGCTTGAGAAAAAATTTTATGAGTTACTTTATAAAGTTGGTACTGCGAGTGCGCCAATTATTTTAATGGATTTACACAACAAGTACGAAAATTATATTTTGGATGAACGTACTTTTATATTAATGGTCGACGCGCTGATTTCGCTGATGTTTCGTGCAAAAATTTGCAGACAAACAGGAGTAGACACTTCACAAAACGCGGGAAATATTCTTAAACGTTTTGAAAACGAACAAAAATTTGATATTGATTCTTTTTGGGACGCCCTAACCGCAGGCAACGGCAAATATATTTTTCCAAACGATAAACAATTCAAGGACGCGCTTAAAAGTTCGGAATTGTGCTTGTCATTTAAGGGCGAAAATTCCAAATATCTGAAATATTTTCTGTATTCGATTGAACGTGATATTAATCGTTCAAATAATTTTTCGGATTATGAAGATTTATCTGTAGAATTTGTAATGCCAAAAAAACTCCCAACTTCGTGGGTAAACTATTTGCACGGGCAGGGCGATTCTCAAGCTGAACAATTTTTAAATTCATTGGGTAATTTGGTAATTGTTTCAGATGCGCCAAATAAAAATTCCTCTTTTGCTGACAAAAGAAAATTCTTTGCAAATTCTGAGTTTTCCTATACCAAAGATTTATCCAGAATTTTAAATTGGACTTCAAGGCAAATTAAAATTCGTACCGAAGAATTGGCTGAACTTGCTTTAAATATTTGGATTTTGCCGGAAAAATATAATTTATTTGTAGCAGATATTGATATTTTTACATTGGATGCGGATTTTAGAATTTTTACCAATACAGCCCCTGCCATTCTTTCCATATCCGAAAAAGAATATCACATTAATTATTGGATTGATATGTTGCGGCGAATTGTACAGGAACTTTACAACCTTGACGAAGATATTTTCAGACAGGCAATTCAAGAAGATTGGCTTAAAAGATTTTTTTCAAATAATCCCGGAAGTTTGACATCGCCCTATAAAATTGACGAAAATTTTTATATGGGAGTTTCCGGCAGTACTCAAACTTCTTTAAAATGCGCAAAACTTATTGTTGAAAATTTTGATAACCTTAGCGGTACAAATTACAAAGAAAATATTTGGTTTACTCTCAAAAATTAACTTTTTAATAAAATTTTAATTTTTTTCAAAGAATTTTCAAAGATTCAAAATTTATAATCTTGATAGAAAAAAATTTAAGGGAGTTGTAAAAAATGAAAGCAAAAACATTGGCACTTACGGCGATAATTTGCGGAGCGTCAATTTTTGGAATAAATTTAGCTCCTGCTTATGCTGCGGCACAAAATATGCAAATTTCTCAAATTGAAGATACACAAACTGAACAACTAAGCAAAAAAGTAAGAGATCGCAACCGAGCTATTGGCGCAGTTTTGGGAATTGCGGCTATTGTTGCAATTTCTGAACACAATAAAAACAAGGATAGAGACAATCATCACGAATATAATCGCAACGGCAACCAACGTACTCCTGCGCCGCCACCAATGCCTGAACACCATCGCAGATAATTTATTTTTACCTAAATAGGGTTAACGCAACACTTGACGCAAATTTTGTCAAGTGTATTTTTTATTAGAAGAAAAAATAAAAAAAAAATTGCGGTCATAAAATCCACCAAAAATGCGCCGAGAAATCACCGTCTTTAGCCTTCGGAAGGAAAGGCGCAAAATTCCTTCTTGCTTTTTTATGGTTAAAATTTATAATAAAAATATCTGGAAAACGGCTATGGCACCCGCTTTTATCTTAAGACAATCGATGCTGTAGTATTCTTGTGCAAATACTACAGGGTTGCAGTCAACCAACCGTACGCGGTGGATTTTTATCTAACTGCAAACCCTGATGTGGGTAGTTGACAATCAATCGCCTATAACACTTTGAATTTTAAAATTTGCTAAAAATAAAAAAAGCACCGGCTGTTTAAGCCAGTGCTGATTTTTTTTGCAGAAAAATTTTAACCTACGATTGAGAGTCCCAAATAAACAATCGCGCCCATAAAAATTATAAATGGTATGTAAATTTTTACGGCGAACGCCAATAATTGAGAATCCGCGCCTTTAACGCCAATAGCCGCCGAGCCAATAGCAATGGTAAGCGGCGAAATCATTTTACCTGCACAAGCTCCCGTTGCATTAGCCGCGGCGACCCACGCTTGACCCGTTTCGCTGGCTCCAATAGCTTGACTTGCCATAACTTGCAACTTGCCAAACAAAACACAGCTTGAAGTTGCAGAGCCGGTTATATAAGTTCCAACAGAGCCCAAAAACGCCGCAATACAAGGATAAGCCGTACCTGTAAACGCAACCGCCGTATCTGCAATTTGGTTAGTCATTCCGCTATAACCCATAACTTTTGCCGTCGCAATAACCGCAATGATTGTAACTATCGTAAATTTTAAGCCGTTAATAGTTCTGCCCAAAAGTCCTAACATTTCGCCGAATCCTGCGCCTTGTTTACTGCCCGCAATGAATGACGCAAGCAAAATTAAAACGCCGGGAGTATTTACCCAAACGAATGTATAAGGCGCGCCGCCTTCGCCCGTGTAAATTGGTACTGCCGATTTAAATTGCATTAAGAAAGAATTTATTGGCGGCACAAGTTTACTCGTGAAAAGCAGAAAGATAAAAATTAAAATGAACGGCAAGCAAGCATTAATACCTTTTGCTGTTGTTACGGTTGTTGCCGCTTGTGAAGGCATTGCAAATTCAGGATCGTCAACAGGGAATTTTTTGGCAAGAAAAACAATCGTACCCATTGTAACAATCGCCCCCGCTACAACCGCCAATTCCGGTCCGACAAACATTGAAAGCGCAAATTCCGGCAGGAAAAATGCAAGTCCGGAACCTAAACACATCATTGTCATTCCGCGCAATGCTTTCATTCCGCCGCCGGTAGTGATAACTATCAGCCACGGACAAAGTAAAGTTAAAACGCCCAGTTGAGCTGAAGTAAAAGTTGCAAGTTGCATTGGATCAAACGCCGTAACATTCGCCAAAGTTACCAGCGGTATACCAATGGAGCCGTAAGCCGTCGGTACTGAATTTGCAATTAAACAAACTGAAACGGACAAAATAGGATTAATACCAATTCCCGCCAACATTCCCGCAGGAACTGCAACCGCTGTACCAAATCCCGCCATACCTTCCAAAAAGCCGCCAAATCCCCACGCTATTAATAAAATTAAAACGCGCTTATCATGGCTAACACTAGTCAACATATCTTTTATTGTGTCCATTGCCTTTGTATGGAGCGTTAAATTATAAGTGAAAATTGCTGCAATGATAACCAACAAAATTGGCCAACATGCTAACGCCACGCCTTCTAAAACCGCCTCAATAGCGTAATTGCTCTGCATTCCCCAAACGCCCATACCGGCTCCAAGAGAAATTATCAGCGCAATAAGGCACGCCTTCCACGACGCCATTTTTATAACGCTGAGTGCGAGCACCAACCATAAAATTGGCGACAGCGCAAGTAGGAACATCAATGAAACCAACCCCTTTTCTAGTTGGCAACTTCAGCCTTCAGTGCCTTTCATTGCCTATAAATTATTTAACAACCAACACGGGACCTTTTGCCCGCTCAATAATATATTGACTAACTGAACCTAAAAGCACGCCTTTAACAACGCCTAAGCCGCGACTGCCCATTACAATTAAATCTGCGTCAAGAATTTCTTCATATTCCAAAATAACCGACGCCGGCGAGCCCGTCTCCATAATTTGTTCAAATTCGACGCCCGGCGGTACCATATTTCCTGCGCGTTCCAAAATCGCCGCGCCTGCCGCGCGCATTGCGCCCATAATTGCGTGTGTTAATTCGGCGTTAATTGCCAGTTGATTGACGTTCGCCACATACAGAAAATTTAATTTTGCCTTGTAAGTTTTTGCCAGAGAAATTGCATACTCTATTGATTTATCTGAACCGTCCGAGCCGTCTACCGGCACTAAAATTTTTTTTATCATTTTTATCACCTGCAATTTTTTTCTATGAATTAATCAAAATTCCTGCAGAATTTAACTTTACAAACTTTAAAAAAAATATCGACGTACAAAGGCTATTTGTGATAATATATTAGAGTTTTATTAGGAAGGTGGTTTTTTAATGTCAAATATAGATGGGCAGGATAACGACGCCAGAAATAATTCTGCGCGAAAGAAAGTTTCTACAGTTTTAAAATTTATTTTAGGAATTTTTATTTTTATACTTGTAACGGCGGCAGGAATTGCCATTGGATTTATAACCGCAAATATTAACGCTAAGCCGGATATGGCGGGCGAAATTGTTCCTCCCGCGTCTTCTCAAATTTACGATTCTGCAGGTAACGAAATTGCAAATATTCACGCCGCAGAAAATCGAATGCCCGTTAAAATTGAACAAATTCCAAAGGCACTTCAACAAGCTTTTATTGCGATTGAAGATAACAGATTTTACGAACATAAAGGCGTAGACCCGCGAGGATTGGCGCGCGCACTTTATACAAATATCATGACAAATGAAGTTGCAGAGGGCGGCTCCACAATTACTCAACAGCTTGCCAAAAATGCTTACCTTACACAGGAACGCACGATAAAAAGAAAAATCCAAGAAGTTTTTTTAGCCCTGCAACTTGAAAAACAATACACTAAGCAAGAAATTTTAGAATTGTACTTGAATCAAATTTATTTTGGGCGCGGCGCGTACGGTGTTCAAGCCGCCGCCAAAACTTATTTTAATAAAAATGTCAGCGATTTAGATTTATCTGAATGTGCATTGCTTGCCGGTATTCCCAAAAGTCCAAATTACTATTCGCCTTTCAATGATATTCAAGCCGCCAAAGAGCGTAGAAATTTAGTTTTGGATCAAATGGCTAAATATCATTACATTTCTTTTGCAGATGCAAACGCTACAAAGGCAATGGATTTAGTTTTGGCACAACCGGACAGACCGGAAGAACAAAAAGACGCCGAGCCTTTTATAACTTTCGTTACACAAGTTTTAATTGAAAAATACGGCGCGGACGCTGTCTACAAGGAAGGCTTGAAAATTTATACAACCATTGATATGGATATGCAAAGAATGGGCGAACAAGCACTTTTGGAAAATTTGCCGAATGATTATGTTGATGAAAACGGTATTCAACAGCCGCAAGGCGCAATAGTTGCTATTGACCCAAAAACCGGCTATGTTAAGGCAATGATTGGCGGGCGTGGCACAGACCAATTTAACCGCGCCGCGCAAGCTGAAAGACAACCGGGCTCCGCATTTAAACCTTTCGTATTCGCCGCCGCCCTTGAAAATGGTTTTACGCCGGATACTATCATTGAAGATAAACCAATTAATATCGACGGCTGGCAACCGCAAAATGACAGTGGCAGATTTAGCGGCTCCGTTCCAATGCGTACAGTTGCAACTTATTCAATGAATGTTCCTACCGTTAGAATTGCCCAAAAACTCGGTATGGAAACTGTTATTTATTACGCACAACAAATGGGAATTACAACTTTTGTAATGGACGGCGATAGAAACGACAGAAATTACGCAACTTCACTTGGCGGTATGACGCGCGGCGTTACGCCTTTGGAAATTGCAAGCGCGTACTGTACATTTGTAAACGGCGGCGTTCATATTCCGTACGTTGTGGTTACAAAAGTTTTGGACAGAAACGGAAATATTTTGGAAGAGGCGCACCCTGAAGGTATTGCAGTTATACGCCCGGAAAGTGCGGCAGATTTAACCAGTATGCTTGAAAGTGTAGTTACTAAAGGTACCGGACGCGGCGCACAAATTGGACGCCCTGCCGCCGGTAAAACCGGTACAACTTCAGATTATAAAGATGCGTGGTTTGTAGGTTACACGCCGGATTTAGTAGCCGCAGTTTGGGTTGGCAATGATGATAACACTTCAACAAATGGAATTATGGGCGGGCAAACTCCCGCTGCTACGTGGGCAACTTTTATGAGTATGGCTCTTGCTAATGTTCCTGTTCATGATTTTGATGATTTAGTAATTGAACGCCGCGCCCCCGCTGCGCCGCCGCCTCCTGCACGTTCTGAAAGAGAAAGACAACAAACTTACAACGATGATTATTATGAGGCTCCCGCGCCGCGTTATCGTTCAGATTACGAAGAAACACCAACTTACAACGACTCAACCTATAACGATTCAAATTACAATGACTCAAATTACAACGACTCAAATTACAACGATTCAAATTACAATGACTCAAATTACAACGATTCAAATTACAACGACTCAAATTACAATGACTCAAATTACAACGACTCAAATTATAATGACTCTAACTATAACGATTATAATTACAATGATTCAAATTATAATGATTCAAATTACAGCGATTCAAATTACAGCGATTCAAATTACAGCGATTCAAATTACAGCGATTCAAATTATAATGACTCCAGCTATAACGATTATAATTACAATGATTCAAATTATAATGACTCAAATTACAACGATTCAAATTATAATGATTCAAACTATAATGATTCAAGCTATAGCGATTCAAATTATGATGATTATGAAACGCCTTCGCCCGGCGATGATATTTCAAAGGACAGATAATTTTTAGGGAATGGGAAGGAGCTTTTCTTATGATAAAACTTTTTGTAAGCGATATTGACGGCACTTTATTAGAATCCGGCAAAAAAATTCCTGCGAAAAATATTGCTGCCGTTCAAAAAATGGTTGCCGCTAAAATTACCGTGACAATCGCAACCGGCAGAATGTACCGCGCCGCTTTGCCCGTTGCAAAAGAATTGGGCGTCAATGTTCCAATTATCACTTACAACGGCGCGCTGATTAAATCTGTTGAGGGCGAAATTATTCACAGCGAATATTTGCCCAAAAATTTAATTGTTGAAATTGTAAATTTTTTTGAGAGTAAAAATTGGTACATGCAAAGTTACAGCAATGACGAACTTTTTTACCCTTTCAAAAATGAATACAGCGAACTTTATGAAACTGCACAAAAAGTTCAAGGCGCGGAAATTGGCTGGCAAGGACTGCGCGAGCGTACAGAAAAAGTTTGCAAAATTTTAGGAATTACAGCAAACGCGGCTGAAACTTTGGAACGGACAAAAATTTTGAAGGCAGAATTTGGAGACAAAATCGCCGTCACAAAATCACACCCGCAATTTATAGAAATAATGTTGCCCGGCGTTTCAAAGGCGGCGGCTGTAAAAATTCTTGCCGAAAAATTAGGCGTCAAAAAATCTGAAATTATGGCTATTGGCGATTCTGAAAATGATTTACCAATGTTGCAGGCGGCGGGGCAAAGTGTAGCAATGGGCAATGGTACCGACGAAGTAAAAAAATCTTGCACTTTCGTAACCGGAAATTGCGCGGACGGCGGCTTTGCTGACGCGGTAGAAAAATTTGTTTTTGGCGGAAAGGATTTTAATGGAAAGTAAAATTTCTCCGACGGTTGAGGGCGGGCTTTTAACGGCAATAACCGTTATTTTGGGGCTTGCCTCAACTTTTTTACCGGTTATAGGATTATTTTTAGAATTTTTTTGCGCCGTGCCAATAGTAATTTTGACAGTTCGGCAGGGTACGAAAAAAGGTTTTCTGGCGTTAATTGCGTCATTTTTAATTTTGACAATGTTTATTGGTCCGTTACTTTCAATGAGAATTGCGCTTAGTTTTGGAATTTGCGGCTTAACGCTGGGATATTGCGTCAAAAAAAATTTCAGTACGATAAAATGTTTCCTTATAACTTTTTCAACGGCAATTATCGCGCAGGTTATCGCAATAGCGATTTTAACTTTTGCAATGGGAATAAATTTAATGGAAACTGAAATTGCATCAGTGCGAGAATCTTTTGAAGAAGTTTTTAAAATGTATGAATCTGCGGGAATACCTCAACAGGAAATTGAACAAATAAAGGCGCAAGTTGAGCCCGCGCTAAAAACTTTAAGTTATTTAATGCCGCTGATTTTAACTTTGCTGGCGTTGGTAAATTCTGCAATTTGTTATGTAACTTCCGGATGGATTTTTAAAAAATTAAGAATGAAATTTATTGAGCCGCTGCCGAATTTTGCGGCGTGGCGATTTCCAAAAATATTTCTGTATATTGCCGCCTTTGCAAGTATAGGCTTGTATTGGGGCGGGACGCGGGATTGGGATTTAATTTACACAATTTCAATCAACGCGGCTTACATTACGGGAATTATTTTTTTGATTCAAGGTTTTTCCGTACTTTCTGCCATTGCGGATTCTTACAACGTTTCAACATTTTGGCGGCGCGTATTTTTTATCTTGATAATTTTCAACAAATTATTAATTACAGTTGTTACAGTAACGGGTTTTATGGATATGATTTTTGATTTCAGAAAATCCGGAAAATCCGGAGAAAGTGAAGACTGAAAAAGAAAGGCGGTGACGATGTGCCGAGAAATTTATCGGCGTGGCTTGATTTAGCAATAGAACTGGGAATAATTTTTATAATGATAATAATTTTTTCGCAGTTCAACAGATATTTGGCGGCGGCGGCTTTAATAGTTTGGCTGGCGTTGGCTTTATTTTTGTGGGAAAGACACACTGAGCGCAGAAGAAGATTTTTTGAATACTGCGAAAATGTAGTTGGCAGCGGACAAGAATTAATGCGCTATGCAATGTCAAACATTCCGCAAGCCATTATGGTTATCAACGAGGAAGGCAAGCTGGAATGGTTTAACAGTCATGTAAAAGAGTTTTCCGAAAAAGAACCGGAACAAGGGCTTGCAATTTATGAATTTTGGGAAGGAATTTTAAACGAGGGAATTTTAAAATTTACAACTGAAGAAGAAATTCATCTGCTGAAAAATGGCAGTTACATTGCAAAAACTAAAAAAACTCTTGTTGCTGAAGACGGAGAATCTATTGAAACAGAGCATTATTTTCAAGTTTACTATAGGCAAATGCGCACAAAGCCGGAATATCCAAAATTGATTGTAATTTTTGCACAAGAAATTACAATGTACGAAAATCTAAAAACCGAATACAATCAAAGCCGCGCTGTTATTATGTACATTCAATTTGATAACTATGATGAAGTTATTCAGGGCTTAAACGAAACTGAAAAAGCGGCGTTAATGTTGTCGATAAACAAGGAGCTTGAAAATTGGATAAATAATTTGGCGGGTTTTATGCAACGTGTTTCTGAAGATTTATTTGTTGTAGTTTTGGAAAGGCTGGCACTTCAAAAAGCTATTGACGAAAAATTTATAATTTTGGACAAAATTCGCCAAATTGTCAGCAAAAATGGTATTCCTGTAACTTTGTCGATAGGAATTGCGGTTGCTGAAAAAAATCCGGTTGAACAATCTATGACAGATTTAGGCAAACAGGCGCAGGAAAGATTAAACGCGGCACTTGCACGCGGCGGAGATCAAGTTGCGATTAACATTGACGGCAAGCCGCAATATTTCGGCGGGCGTGCAAAGGCTGTTGAAAAACATAATCGAGTTAGGGCGCGTGTTACTGCCAATTCAATTCGTGAACACATGGAAGAGGCGGACGAAATTTTTGTAATGGGACACGTGCGGGAAGATTTTGACGCCTTCGGCGCGGCTGTTGGCGTTGTGGTTATGGCGTTGCACATTAAAAAACCCGTGCACCTTGTCTTAAGCAATTCAACTGACAGCATTGAAAAAATTCTTGACCAATTCAGGCAAGATAAATCTTCGACTTATAAAAATGTATTTGCAAAAGTTGACGATTTAAATTTTCAAAGTTCAATAAATCCGCTGTTAGTTATTGTTGATACGCACATTCCCTATCTTACAGCCGCGCCACAGTTACTTGAAAGAATTGAAAATGTGATTGTTATCGACCACCACAGAAAAAGCGATAACGTCATAAAAAATCCCGTGCTTTTCTATCACGAGCCGTCCTCAAGTTCGGCGTCTGAAATGGTAACTGAATTGTTAATGTACTTCGATGAAAAAGTTAAAATCGGCAAATTGGCGGCGACCGCTTTATATTCGGGGATTGTCGTTGATACAAAATCTTTCGTCGTTCAAACGGGTATTCGCACTTTTGACGCGGCGGCTTATCTTCGCAGAAATGGCGCGGATCCTGTCATTGTTCGTGAATTATTTATGGCGGATTATGAAACTACGGTTGCACTTGCAAAGGCAAAGGCGCAGTCTGTTTACTACGAGGGCGGGCTTGTCGTTGCCACAATGCCTACGCTTATTCCAAATATTCAAGCTATTGCAGGACAGGCGGCTGACGCACTTTTGACGATTGAAAGTGTACGAATGACGATAATTCTTTTCCAAATGAAAGATGATACTGTTGGAATAAGCGCACGTTCCAACGGCAATTTAAATGTTCAAGTGATAATGGAGCAATTCGGCGGCGGCGGGCATCAAATGGTTGCAGGCGCGCAGGTTAAAAACGCAAACATTATTGAATTGAAAGAACAAGTTGTAGCAGTTGCGAAAAAATATATTGCTGATTCAGATGAGCAAGCAAAGGGAGCGAATTAAAACGATTCATAAATTTAAACAGGGCGAAGATTTTATTTTATTGGACGTAAATAGCGGCGCGGTACACATTGTCGACGAAATGACTTTTGATATTTTGGATATTTTCAACGGTACAAACGACGCCGAAACCTGCGCGAAACTTTCAAAAAAATATCCCGCTGAAGAAATTACAGAGGTACTTTCTGAACTTCATGAACTGATTGACGCGGGCGAACTTTTTTCAGCTGATATAAATGTTCCGCCGACTTTCAAAAGTTTTGGCGTTGTGAAAAGTCTTTGCCTTATGGTCGCGCAGGACTGCAACCTTCGCTGTAAATATTGTTTCGGCGACGAGGGAACTTACGGGCACCGCGCAATTATGACTGAAGAAATTGGGCAGGCGGCTGTAGATTTTATAATTAAAAATTCCGGCTTGCGTAAACATTGCGAAATTGACTTTTTCGGCGGCGAGCCGCTTTTAAATTTCAAAACTGTTAAAGCCGTAACCGAATATGTCAGAAAACGTGAAATTGACACGGGCAAAATTTTTAAGTTGACTTTGACAACAAACGGAATGTTACTTGACGATAAAAAAATTTCGTGGCTGAATGAAAATAATATTTCGCTGGTACTTAGTTTGGACGGGCGGGAAAAAGTTCATGACGCAATGCGCCCCGATATTTCAGGCAAGGGCAGTTACAGCCGCGTTTTAAAAAATTTTCAAAATTTGGTTGAAAGTCGCGGCGGAGATAACTATTACCTGCGCGGCACTTACACCAATAAAAATTTAGATTTTACAAATGACGTTATCAGCTTGTACGACGCGGGATTTGATATTCTTTCGCTGGAGCCGGTTGTACTGAAAAATTCGCCGCTTGCACTTACTGAAGAAAATCTGCCACGTATTTTTGAAGAGTACGATAAACTTACTGAAACTTATTTAAATTATCGTCGCGCAGGCAAGGGCTTTTTCTTTTTTCATTTCAATGTTGACTTGTCAAACGGTCCTTGCGTTGCCAAAAGATTAAGCGGTTGCGGCGCAGGGCACGAATATTTTGCAGTTGCTGAAAACGGCGATTTATATCCGTGTCATCAGTTCGTAGGGCGCGGCAAGTACAAACTCGGAAATGTTTTTGACGGCGTGGAAGATTCAGCTAAACATTGGACAAAATATTTTCGTGAATCGCACGTACTGAATAAGCCGAAATGTAAAGATTGTTGGGCAAAATATTTTTGCAGCGGCGGCTGTCACGCCAACGCAGATTTATTTCACAATGACATCAGGCAACCTTACGAAATTGGCTGTGAAATTCAGAAGAAGCGGCTTGAATGTGCAATTTACGTTCAAGCAAAAATTTTGGACGAAAATTAATTTAACGGCGGCAAAATCTAACGCCGCTTTTTTATTTGCACTAAAAAATTATCTGCCCAAAGAGCCGGTGTTTACATTTAATCATTTTTGAAAATTATATCGAACTTTTACGCGCGGCGAAAGGAATAATTTCGGCAGATTTTAGCCTGTATCGTGATTATTCAGAAAATGTACTGATTGAAAATTGCCGTTATAATCGAATATGACAAGGAGGCACACAGACTTTTTGTTGGCGGCGTAAATGCTATGGTTAAAAAAATTCAGCCGACCGCCATTGTTGTTTGCGGCAAATGCCCTGAATGGATCGCTAAAAAATTTCCTGATATTCAAGTTGTTAAAATTAAAAATCACAGCGAAATGTGGCATGAAAGGGAGAAAAATAAATGGGCGGATACGGAGGATTAAGCGGCAAAAATAAAGATAAAGATGGTTGCTACTACGACAGCGGCAATAATAAAGTTACAGATAAAAACGCTATTGAAGTTGCAGAATACTATTTAAAATTGGGGATGTACGTTGTATTCCTTAATGATAAATACAGCCGTCCTGATTTGCTTGTGGATTATGAACTACTTATAGAAGTTAAAGGTGTAACTTCACCAAATCCAAGTCAAATATCTAAACAACTGAAAAAGGCGTCTCGACAAATTGAAAGCGAGTATTCTCACGTTCCTGAAGATAAACGCCTGCCTGCAAAAATTATGCTTATTCTGCAACAAGAAACTTTTGAGATTGGCTATCACGCAATTTTTGAAGGTTATAAAGAGGCAAAGCGCAAAAATCAAGTTCATTTTGAAGTAGAGTTTTTGTTTCAAGGAAAAGTTTACACTTTAGATTAGGAGGAAATATTATGGCGTCACTTAAATGTATGTTTTGCGGTTATGGCATTCATCATCACGGCGAACCCGAAGGTACAAAACCTGTAGAGCATATTTTTTGCACAGAAATTAATTGGCAAAAGTTGGAAAAAGACAATCTTACTTGTGACAATTTAGAAATGGAATATGACGAAATTTTTTTCTATGCGTGGAAGTGTTCAAGGTGTGGCTCATTTACATTTTTTAACGATAATTGGAGGGTAATTGGTTTTTACGCGCCAAAAGAAAATTTTTCTGCCGAGCCAATGCAAGAGCCGTTTGAATTCGGACCTTTTTGGGATGATTTTCAATGGTTCGATATTACAGAATCAGACATTACAGCGGCTGAAGTTTTTACAAAATTTCCCGGCAATTTGTGGCTTGCCAAAAATGAATACGAATTGCGCCTTTATGAAGATCAAGCTTGTACAAAGTGCGTCGGGCAATTTCAACGTTTTCAATCGCAGGGCAAAGTTACAGTTGCAACTATGACGCTGAACGCCTTCAAAAAAATTCTTGCAAATTGGAACGATATAGAATTTGTCTACCAAAATATTTATTACAACTTTATGAAAGAGCCAATCGAAGGCGGGCAATTTCAGATTAATATTTGGCGCGGGCAAGGTTACAATAATTCAATTTACTCCCGCGTTGTTGACGAAGGCGAAAATTTTGTTGACGATTTAATTAACGCAAAAATTTTTCCCGACGGTAAATCGATTATCGAAGTGCAGGACGAAATTATACTGTAAAAATTTGGCGGCAATACAGCCGCTTTTTTTGTGTTATAATTTTAGTCAAGCGCAGGTGGAGTTGGCGCACAGGACGTGCGCCGCCCGCGCAAATCACAGGACGTGATTTCAGCGGGCTGTTTCTTTCTTTTGCTAAGCTTTTATTTCTTTGCACCAAAGAAAGAAAAGCGTATTTAAAAAATAAAATACAAAAAGCCGAATGGAGGTAACGCAATGAAAAATTTTTCTGCAGATTTACAAAATGCCGCCACTGAAGAGGAAGTCAAATATATTTTTGCAAAGTTTTTCAATCTGAAATTAAGCACAAAAAATTATATCGACCTGTACACGCCGCAAATTTTGTTTGAATTTAAATTCGACTCCAATTTGGAAAATCTTCAAACACGCGCCAAAATTTTTGCTCAAACGCTTTACTATGTGCGCCGCCTCAAGTACGGCTTAAACAACGAGTACCGCGCACTTAGTAATTTTATCTGTGTCGTTACAAAAAATTCTGCCGCAATTCTGCCTACCGCTGATTTTAAAAATTATTACACCGAGCCCAATAAAAATAACTTCGATTGGGATTTAGCCCCGTCTTCGCCCTGTAAAAAATTAATCGCCGCCCTTACCGAATTTTCAAGCCTGCGCGACTGTCACATTTACGATTTTCAAACGCCCGCCGACGAAAATAATTTTATCGCCCGCTTGAGATACAATTTGCAGGAGCAACTTTCACTTTTCCACGATAAAAAAGTTATCAACGAAGATAATTTTTTTGAAGTCTTTGAGTATTGGCAGAATCAGTTTGGAAAATATCTTGTTGACGAACGCAAGCCCAGCGAATATTTCATTACCGATATTGAAACCGGCAAATCTGAAATTTTGGGCAAAACTCACGTAATTTTTACAATGAGCGACGATACACTTGTTAAGAAAAAATTTCCCGTCCCGCTGTACAAAAATTTTTGGGATATTTACGAAAAAATTTCTGCGCCGCGTGAAATTATTTTAATTCGACAAAAAATGGACAGAATGACTGAAATTAACCGCCGCAGATTTACCGGCGAATTTTTCACGCCCATTGCCTTTGCCAAAAAAGCCGTTGACTATTTGGCGCGCACGCTCGGCGATAAATGGTGGAAGAAAGGCAATTTCCGCCTTTGGGATATGGCGGCGGGCACCGGCAACCTTGAATTTGCGCTGCCTGAAGAGGCGTTGCAGTACTGCTATATTTCTACGCTCCTTGACGATGACGCCGCCTATTGCAAAAAAATTTTCCCTCAAGCTACCGTTTTTCAGTACGATTATCTTAATGACGACGTTGAATTTTTGGCGAATCCCACGCTTTTTAATCTCGGCGCAAAATTCAAAATGCCTAAAAATCTGCGCGACGACCTCGATAACCCAAAAATTAAATGGATTATTTTTATAAATCCGCCTTACGCTACAGCAAGTAATTTTGAACGTGATAAAAACCGCGTTGACAAATTGAACGTTTCAAAAACTGAAATTCAAAAATTGATGACGGCTGAAAATTTAGGCGAAGTCAGCAGAGAATTAACTTCACAATTTTTATTTAGAATCAGCAAAGAATTTAAAGGCAAAAATGTTTGGCTCGGAATGTTTTCAAAAATTAAATATATAAATTCCAATAACGACCAAAAACTTAGAGATAAAATTTTCCAATACAAATATGAACGCGGTTTTATATTTTCCTCAAAAAATTTTCAAGGTTGTAAAGGGTTATTTCCCGTTGGCTTTTTAATTTGGAATTTGTCAGAAATTTTGCCGCTTGAAAGTCAAAAAATTTCTGTAGATATTTTTAATGATGACGTTGAAAAATTTGCTAAAAAAAATATTTCAGCAAATGACCGCGAACACTTTTTAAATAAATGGTTTAAGCGTCCGCCGAATGTGAAAAAATTTCCGCCAATGTCAAGCGCGTTTAAACTTGCTACAGAAAATAAAACTATTCGTGATGGAATTGCAGAAAATTTTTTAGCGGGTTTTATGTGTACTGGAAATGATTTTATGCACAGTAATTACACGGCTTTATTTTCCGGACCTTATGGAAGTTTTGGCTCATTTTCAGTAACGCCGGAAAATTTTGAGCAGTGTATGATAATACATATGGTTAGGCGGTTGCCAAAGGCGACGTGGTTAAATGACAGGGATCAATTTATGCAGCCTTTGCAAAAACTTTCAGCCGCCTTTACAAGCGACGCGGTAATATGGAGTTTATTTGCGCCGTCGAATCAAACAGTAAGCCTAAGAAATGTTTTGTACGAGGGCGAAACATACCAACTGCCAAACAATTTGTACCCGTTTTTGTTGGAAGAAATAAGGGCGTGGCAAATGCCGAGTGAAATTTTGTGGCAACTTGAAACGGCGCAGGACAGGTACGCGGCGTTGTGGCTGAAAAATCACAGCGCGGAAATTTCAGCTGAAGGCGCGGCGGTATTGGCGGCGGCGAAGTCAATTTACAAAACTTTCTACGCAAAATTTGACGAATTGGACACGGTAACTTTAAAAATTGAAAATTGGGACGCGGGCTGGTATCAAGTGCGAATGGCGGTAAAAGAATTAATCCTTGACGAAAAAATTTTGTTTCAATCGGCAGTGCAGAAACTTTCAGAAAAACTTTTGCCGCAAATTTACGAATTGGGATTTCTGCGCGACGAAGTTGTTTATTTCTAGGCAGTAGGCAGTAGGCAAGAGGCAGGAGGGATTTTTCCACTAAT
>CALGGV010000259.1 GCA_937915725.1 uncultured Selenomonadales bacterium | reverse complement strand
GAAGACCGAGACGATGGCGGCGTCCGCGATAGCAGCCAATATCAATGAGTCGCTTAATGTCCATCTGAATATCACGACGAAGATCGCCTTCGACGACGAAATTATGATCGATGGCATCACGAAGTTTTACAACTTCATCATCCGTGAGATCTTTTGTTCTGGTATCCGGATTAACTCCTGTCATTTCCAAAATTTTTTGCGAAGTAGGAAGACCAATTCCAAAAATATACGTCAACGCGTATTCAATTCTTTTATCACGTGGCAAATCTACACCGGCTATACGTGCCATAATTTTTTCACCTCCTCAAAAAAATTATCCCTGACGCTGTTTGTGCTTGGGATTTTCACAAATAACCATTACGCGCCCCTTGCGCTTAATAATTTTGCATTTATCGCAAAGACGCTTTACTGACGGCTTTACTTTCAAAATTACCGCCTCCTTAACAAATTGGTAATGTAACATACTTTTCTTATTTTGTCTACTAAAAATTTTTATTTTCTCAAAAAAAATTTAAAAATTATTTTTGTTTTCAGCGTAAACTTCCGGCAAAATCGCCGCCAAATTTGAAAATTCTTTGATATTGTGAGCAAATAAGCCGCGTGAAACTTCGACAGGAATTTTTACGCCTTCAGGCAAAGTCTTAACAATTTTTCCTTCGACAACCCCAAATCCTATCCAAAATCTTGAGCAGAATAAAACGCCGTCCTTGTAAGGGTACCATTTGTGCGTCATAGCCGCCGCGCAGTCTCCGTCGCCAATTCCACAAACTAAAGATTCACATTTTGCCGTACCGATAATTTTTTCATCAAATCCGTAATCTGCGGGGCGTTTGAAGTGAATTATCAAAAATCCCGGACCGTTGCCAATATCTTCAATAATATAATGATTAACTCCCCACGTTTTTTGATTTACGGGAATTTTTTCATTGCAAACGTATTCAACGTTATCTGCGCGCGCAAAATAATGATCTTCGTTATCCCAAATTTTGTAGCGTAAATCAGAGCCGACGCTGTGCCACGGAAACCACCAATCTAACATTTCGCCGGTAACATTTGGCATATAAGTTTCATTGCAAACAAAGCCTGTACCGTCCGCCGCCGTACCGTAACCAATCTGGCAAAAATTTTTATCTTCGCCCGCCAAAAACAAATTACGCTGTTCAAAAGAAACCGCCGGAATTTCCGACGGTGCATTAAGAATTTTTATTTTATTTTCGGGGATTTTTGCCAGTTCACGTTCAAAATATTTGTAGTAGGGAAGATTTTTTTCTTCCTTGCTTATTCCAACTTTTTTACCTGTGAACAATTTCATAAAAAATTCTCCAAATTATTTAAAACGGTAAGTAATTCTGCCTCTCGACAAATCATACGGCGTCAACTCAATAGTAACTTTATCGCCGGGTAAAATTCTTATAAAATTCATACGGATTTTGCCGGAAACGTGCGCTAAGACTGTGTGTCCGTTTTCCAATTCGACTTGGAACATTGCGTTGGGCAGAGCCTCCAGGACTTTGCCTTCAACTTCTATAACATCTTGTTTTGACATCGCTTTTTTTACCTCTTACACCGATGACAAAACTTTTACCAAGTCTTCAGTAACTTTATCGATTGGCTGTCTGCCGTCAATTTCGGTGTACTTTCCCGCTTTTTTATAATATTCGATTAAGGGGCGTGTTGATTTTTCGTAGACGCTTAATCTATTTTTCATTGTTTCTGCGTTATCGTCTGCGCGTTGATAGAGTTCCCCGCCGCAATTATCGCAAATATTTTCTATTTTTGAAGGATTAAACTTTACGTGGTATGTACTTCCGCAATTTTTACAAATTCTGCGTCCAACTGCGCGTTCTACCAGATCTTCCTCCGGTACGTGTATATTTAAGACTTGCGTTAAACTTTTTCCTAATTCACTTAAAATTTTTTCAAGGGCGTCTGCTTGTTCGACTGTGCGGGGAAATCCGTCAAGTATAAAGCCTTTCGCGCAGTCTTCCTTACTTAAACGCTCTTTAACAATTCCAATAGTTACTTCGTCCGGTACTAACGCGCCGCTTTTCATACATTCTGCCGCTTTTTTGCCGAGTTCAGTACCTTCTTTAACTGCCGCGCGGAACATATCGCCCGTTGATATTTGCGGTATACCAAATTTTTTTACTAATTCTGCCGCCTGTGTACCTTTACCGGCTCCCGGCGCGCCCATCAGTATCAGTTGCATTTGAAATTTCTCCTTCGTCGAAATTTAAGGCAGTAGGCATTAGGCAAGAGGCAGTAGGGATTTGTTATTACTTTTGCCTTTTGCCTTTTCACTAAATTTAAGGCAGTAGTTTTTCCCTCTTGCCTCTTTACTTTTGCCTTAATCACTTCATAAAGCCTTCATAGTGCCGCATTACGACCATTGCCTCAATCTGTTTCATTGTGTGTAACGCTACACTCACTACGATTAACAACGCCGTTCCGCCGAAATATACGCCTTGAATATTTGTTGCTCCGGCTATTAATGTTGGCAAAACTGCTATGAACGATAAAAAGATACTTCCGGCTAAGGTTAAGCGCGTCAACACGTGATCTATATAATCCGCCGTTGGTTGTCCCGGTCTTATTCCGGGTACAAAGCCGCCGTACTTTTTCAGATTTTCTGCCATATCGGGGATTTTCACTGTAACCGCCGTGTAAAAGTATGTAAAAAAGATTATCAGGACAACGTAAATTGCAGTTTGCAACGGCGTACCCCATTGCAGGTACGTTGCCAGCGTTTTTATTGTAGTGTTGTCAATGAACTGCGCGATAGTTAGTGGAAACATCAGCACGCTAGACGCAAAAATTATGGGAATGACGCCGGCTTGATTGACTTTCAGCGGAATGTGGGAAGTGTGTCCGCCGTAAGCTCTACTACCTACCACGCGCTTTGCATAGGTTATTGGTACTCTGCGATAGCCCGCCTCAACAAATATTACAAAAACTATCATTGACACTGCGATTATAGCGAAAAATACCACGCTGAAATAATTTATCGTTCCGGCTTGCAAGTATTGATAGATTATGCCGATATTTTTTGGCAGAGCCGCCACTATTCCGGCGAAGATGATCAGCGATATTCCATTTCCTACGCCCTGCGCCGTTATTTGTTCGCCTATCCACATTAGCAAGGTTGTACCTGCGGTTAATGTTATTGCTATTATCAAAATGTTGACGGGGGAAGGATTTAGTATCGCCGCTTTTAGCCCTATCGACATTCCCAACGCTTGAAAAAATGCAAGCACGACTGTTAATTGGCGCGTAACTTTTGTAGTTTTTTTGTGCCCTTCCGCGCCTTCTTTGCTCCATTGTTCCAAAGTTGGCAAGACTACGGTTAGTAACTGCATTATGATCGCCGCGTTGATATACGGCGTGATACTCATTGCGAAGATACTAAATTTGCTGAACGCGCCGCCGCTGAATAAATCCAACAGTCCAAATAAACTGCCATTTTGAAACAGCCGCTCAATCGCTGTTGGATCTACGCCGGGTACCGGTATATGTGTTCCCATTCTGAACACTGCGAACATTATCAGCGTAAAGATTATTCTTTGCCGCAGTTCCGGTATTTTTATGACGTTTGACAGTGCATCAAGCACTTCAAATCACCTCAGTTTTACCGCCCGCCGCCTCTATCTTTTGAATCGCCGTTTTGGTAAATCCCTGCGCTCTTACTGTCAATTTCTTTTTTAATTCGCCGTTGCCCAAAATTCTGATTCCGTCATAAACATTTTTGAGAATGCCTTCCTCAACCAATGCAACCGCGTCTACTTCCGCGCCCTCGTCGAAACGATTTAATGTTTCAACATTCACTTCAGCATATTGTTTAGCCCAAATATTTTTGAAACCGCGTTTAGGTAAACGACGATAAATCGGCATTTGCCCGCCTTCAAAGCCCGGACGAACTCCGCCGCCACTGCGTGCATTTTGCCCTTTGTGACCACGGCAGGAAGTTTTTCCTCTGCCGGAACCTGTGCCACGCCCTACGCGTACTTCTTTTTTGCGTGAACCTTCAGCAGGTTTAAGTTCATTTAATTTCATCTTAGTAACCTTCCTACAATCATTTGGCAAATTTTTTCTATTAATCTTGCTTTAAATTTTCCAACTTCAAAAAATTCAAGCGCAATTTTTAAAATCATTTTGCCGCGTAATTGTTCAATAACTTAGTTTTTTAAATATGAACTGCGACGAAAAAATATTTCTGCCGCGGACAAGTCCATTTTTATTTTGCAAATTCAATGCAATCATTTGGCAAATTTTTTTATTAATTCTGCATAAATTTTCCAACTTCAAAAAATTCAAGTGCAATTTTTAAAATTATTTGCCGCGTAATTGTTCAATAACTTAGTTTTTTAAATATGAACTGCGACGAAAA
>CALGGV010000258.1 GCA_937915725.1 uncultured Selenomonadales bacterium | reverse complement strand
AAAAATTTCCCCCGTAAATTTTTATTACCTTCGATAAAATTTTTCCTATTCTGAAATAATATTTTCGCCAAACGACAAAAATAATCCTACTATTAACAATAATATAAAAAAAGCCCCACTCGCGCAGGGCTTTCCGAAAAAAATCGAATTAATTTTTTTGCTAATTTTTATTTGTTATTGAGTGAATGCTGACTGCTTGAGGCAATTTGCAAATAATCAAGGCTGTTGTAGTCAAGTGTATCAATTTTTCCAACAGAATAATTATCTGCCGTGACTTCAGAAATTGAATCAATTCTATTTTCATCTGAAACAAAATTATCGTCCATAAACCAAATATCTTCATCATAAACATTTGCATAACTCGAACTTGAGCTGGTATAAGCTTGAGTAGTTGAATTGCCGTTTGAATCAACGACGGTAATTTTTTTGCCTTTACCATTTTTAACTGTGAGATCGCCTTGCGAAGTTTTGAAAATAACATCTTTGTTGCTGACAGTATGACTTGTTATTGCCACTTCAAATTTTATTTTATCTTGTCCAACTACATAATCTGTTACAGTATCATTGCCATTTTCATATACAAAGACATCGTAACCTGCGCCGCCGGTTAATGTATCGTTACCTTCGCCGCCGTACAAAGTATCATTGCCTTTGCCGCCCAAAATTGTATCATTTCCTGAATCGCCGTTAATTACATCAGCACCACTTCCGCCAACTATTGAATTTGCGCTACTTGTTCCTGTAATTGTGAGTGCTTTTGTAACTTTAGAGGCATTAGCTTTTGTTACTCCACTATAATCTGCAAGTTTTATCGTGTTGCCGGTATATTTTGTATCTACAGTTAAATTTGCGCCGCTTACTGTTACTCCTGCCGTACTTGGGGTGGAACCATTATAAATTTGAGTAGTTGAATTGCCGTTTGAATCAACGACGGTAATTTTTTTGCCTTTACCATTTTTAACTGTGAGATCGCCTTGCGAAGTTTTGAAAATAACATCTTTGTTGCTGACAGTATGACTTGTTATTGCCACTTCAAATTTTATTTTATCTTGTCCAACTACATAATCTGTTACAGTATCATTGCCATTTTCATATACAAAGACATCGTAACCTGCGCCGCCGGTTAATGTATCGTTACCTTCGCCGCCGTACAAAGTATCATTGCCTTTGCCGCCCAAAATTGTATCATTTCCTGAATCGCCGTTAATTACATCAGCACCACTTCCGCCAACTATTGAATTTGCGCTACTTGTTCCTGTAATTGTGAGTGCTTTTGTAACTTTAGAGGCATTAGCTTTTGTTACTCCACTATAATCTGCAAGTTTTATCGTGTTGCCGGTATATTTTGTATCTACAGTTAAATTTGCGCCGCTTACTGTTACTCCTGCCGTACTTGGGGTGGGTGTTAAATCATAAACTTTTCTATTTTCGTCAACATCAATGACAGTAATTTTTTTATCTTTACCATCCTTAACAGTTACAGAGCCGTCTTCTGTTGTGAAAATAATATCATTTCCGCTGATAGTTGATTTTGTAATGGAGCCGCTTTCAATTTTTATTTCGTCTTCAGCTTGATAATCGGTAATAATATCTTTACCGCCGCCATAAACGAATAAATCTTTTCCTACGCCGCCCGTTAAAGTATCATTGCCAATTCCGCCATAAAGTGAATCGTTGCCCGCGTCACCGGAAATTTTATCGTTGCCTGAACCGCCGGATAAAAAGTCATTGCCTGCGCCGCCAAAGAGCGTATCATTGCCGGACGCCGCGTAAATTGAATCTGCAGATTTGCTGCCTAAAATAGAATCATCAGAAGTTGTTCCATAAATGTTTATAGCACTTGTAACATTTGTTGCATTAACTTTTGTAACATCAGAATCAGTATAATCTCCCATGTCTATGGCTTTACCTTTAAATGTAGCTCCGGCTGTCAAAATACCATTGTTTATTGTAACGCCCGTGGGGATTGTAATAACTTTTGTAACTTTACCATTTGAAAGATCGCTTGAACTTGAAGTAGAGAATTGTTTAGCGATATAGCGCAGGAACATATAACCGCCGGCATAAGCAGGATAATGCTGATAAAGTTTATCCAGTCTAAGAGCATCTTTTAATGCAGCGGGGTCTTTGGCGAGTTCTATAATTTCATCTTTGCGTTCATCATCAACGCCATGCGTTAAATCGGACATACCGTCTTTAATAAATTGTGGTAAACCGTTATCGCCTGTAGCATATCTGATATTTGCATCCATAACAGCATGTGTAAATTCGTGAGCAAGTGTACGATCCAACTTTGTAGGTGCATAACCATAGTTGCTGTTATAAGTAAGAGGAGTCCATTTATTTTCGCCATCTTTGCTACTTTCTTGTACGGAATCATAAAGGTACATATTAATACTAAGTGTCAAAGGTCCGGTATACTCACCGTAACTATTGCGAGAACCCGGGGCAACTCCCGCTTGTGTTCCAGAATTATCTTTACGGTAAAATTCAACAAATAACTTGTTGTTAGTAATAGTGGAAGAGGAATTTGAATTGAAACTGAAATTATCTCCATATGATTCAGCAATTAAATTAAGTGAGCCTTTAAGCCACCATGAACGTAGAGCCTGCCAAATATACTGTTCTTTTTCGCCCAATGAAGAAAAACTTTGGTTAAGGTAAACATTCAAACCATTGATAGAAAAAGAAGTATCAGTGAAATTTCTATCTACAACGCCTGTTTCTTCAACAATATCTGAAGCATTTTTCTCTTTTGTTGAAGTTCCGGCGTCTTTGCCGGTAATTGCGCCTGTGTCATTGTTATTTAAGTTAATACCGCATTTTTCTATTAAGAAACTTTCCCAACCTGCGCCGCCCGCACTGGTATATTTTTCACAATCTTTAACCATTTTATCAATTACATCTCTGATTGAAGTATAATCTGAAACGGCAGCTATTGCATCATTCAGTAATTTTTCGCCAGCGGTAATTGTGGAGTTTCCACTTTTTACGGTAGATGAAGAAATTTTGGAATCGTCCATTGACTTCATAAATTTTTTAATAACTTCTTGAGCCGTCATCGTTGGAGTTGGAGTTGGTAAAGGTTCTGGAGAATCTGAATAAATATTGAGTGTTTCATTTTTTGCTCCAACAAGCGTTATTGTTCCGCCGCTTGAAATGTTAATCAAAACATTATCGCCACTAATTTTAGTTGTATGAGAGGCTCCTGATATTGTGATAGAATCTGTACCTTTATAACCATAAATAATATCGCTGCCGTCGCCGGATTTATATTGATACAAAATTCCGCCGCCGAGGCTGTCACCATAGATTATATCGTTGCCTGTGCCGGCGTTTATGGAAACTTTAGAAGTTCCTGTCCACGGTCTTATACTGATTAAATCAGAGCCTGCGCCGCCGCTTATACTTACTCTTGAATCGTAACTGTGAATTGTATCGTTACCTTCGCCGCCGTCGATTGTTACATAACCATAGCCGCCGTTAATGGTGTAATTTTTATCCGTATTAGTATAGATATAATCGTTGCCATCATTGCCACGAATTGTGACGCCGCCTGCGTAATTATAAATACTATCAGCGACTGATTGCCCGCTTACTAAAGAATTTTTCGTGTAATTATAAATAGCAGTTGGAGTAGGACTGGGTTTATAGTTTTTCAAAGTGATGGAGCCGCCGCTCATATTGTAAACTAAATCGTTGCCACTCTGCATTGTGGTATAACTTGTGCTAATGCTAAGCGTATCTGTAGATTTAAAGCCGTAGATTGTATCATAGCCGTCACCATAAGAATATTGATATAAATTGCCTACGGTAACATTTGAAGTGTAAAAAATATCGTTACCTGCGCCGCCCCTTAATGTTACTGTGGAGCCACTATTGCCGGACATTAAACTGATTAAATCAGCTCCTGCGCCGCCATTTATCGAGCCGCCATAAGCATAGATTGTGTCGTTGTCTTCACCGCCATCAATCGTATTGGAAAAGTAACTTCCGCGAATACTCAATAAATCTGAACCGTAACCGCCATAAATTTTAGCACTATAATACGCACCGGTCACAGAATCATTGCCGTCGCCTGCATATACTGTTACATAATCAGCATCATAAGAATAAATAGAATCATTGCCGGCATTTGCATTAATTGTGGAATAATCGCCGCCGGAACTTCCACTGTTATAAATTGTGTCATTATAGGCAGTTCCAGTAATTACTGTAGAAGAATTTGGATTATCAATATATTTGCCGACACCGCCAACAGTTCCATTTATAATATTTATAGTTTGACTTTTCGCTCCAACTAGTGAGATTTTTCCTGAACCTTCGATATTGAGTATAACATTACTGCCAAGAGTTTCACGAGTGTAATAATTGTAGCGCAGATCGATTGTATCAGTGGAATTATAATTTTTAACAATGTCACTGCCGTCGCCGTAATAATAAATAATGGTATTGTTTCGGCTGTTTGAGGCAAATTCTATTGTATCATTGCCGGTGCCGCCCATAACTGTTACAGTACCGCCGCCGGTTGATCTGCCGCCACTATAGATATAATCGTTGCCTTCGCCGCCGTCCATTAAAACTCTTTCGCCGCCGTAAATGGTGGTAGTACCTGCAACGCCGTATCTGTAATTGTACAAGGAGTCATTGTCATTTCCGCCGTACATGCTGACGCCGTTTGCAAAATTTTGAATGGTATCGTTACCGTTACCGCCGTACAATTTAGAATTTATTCCGTTGTTGGTGCTGGTACTGCTATGGTAAGGATCACTATGAATGTAATCATTGCCATCGCCTGCAATAACCGTGCTGTAATTTCCTCTGTTGTCAATGGTATCTTCGCCTATTCCAGCGTCTACTGAAACGTATGATCCATAATTCCAAAAATAATCATTGCCGCCGCCACCATATACATAAGTATTTGAAGAATTGTTTGTATATTGGTCATTACCGGAAGTTCCGTAATATGCGAAACGCTGGATATAAAACTGCAACTCTTTCATAGAAATCCTCCTCCTTGAATAAAAAAATATTAACTCCCAACCTCTTAATAAAAAAATTTTTAATATTGTATACTGTATTTGTGAAAATCTACTGAAATTTTTACGATAAAAAATATATTTTCAGAAAAAAATTTTTTCGCCTAAATTTGAAAAAATAATTTTTGCTTGCATTTTATGATAAATGGACAAAATTATATATTCGTAATTTTTTCTTAAAAAATTACTAAAGTTTGTTATAAAATTTTAAATTTAATATATAATTTTTCTTGTTTCGATTTTCTTACAAAAAAAATTTCTAAAAAAAAAGCCTTGGGCTAAAATTGGCTCAAGGCTCGGTTTAAATTTACTTGTAACTTAAATCTGATTCATAGTATTTAGTAATTTTTTGGTACAGACGATTTTTTTGGATATTGTAACGATTAGCGATAATCGGCTTACTTCCTCTGCGGAATATTACAACTTTTGCAAGCGGCATATATAAAATTTCGTCCAAAGGTACATTCAATCTTTCGCTGATATTTTTTGCTGTATTTAAATCGCAAGATCCAAAATAGGCGTAAGTATCGCAGTTGTTACGAATGGTAGTAGCGTTATCTTCGCCGTACATTGCCTCAAGTTGACTTTCACTTTGTATCAACAATGTTACAGAAATTTTTTTCTCCCTAAAAACACTGATATAATCACTGAAATTTAAAATTTGGCTTGTAGCAAAATCGTCGCAGATAATGTGAGTTTCATTTGGAAGTTGATAATCTAAATCGGCGCGACTTTCGGCATATTCAAACAATTCTTTAAACATTTGACTATAAAACAGATTAGCATAAAATTTCAAGGTGGGGTTGACGGCTGAAGTTGAAACAAAAAGCAGGGTTTTTTCATCAGCAACTTTTTTAAAATCTAACTTATTTTTGATAGCAATTAACTTTCTAAGCTCTAAGCCAAAAATACTGTCAAGCGTAGTGTTAAGTGAGCTGTAAACACAACCGGCGGTACGCATTGGAAGTTGTCTAAAAGTTCTCCAACAAGAAGTGGCAAATCTTACAAGATTATTTGAATGAAGTTTGGCAAATTTTGAATCCATTGAAGTTTTTATTGAATCGTCGTCGTCAATAATTTCAAGTTCAGCTTGCAGATTTAAAACATCATTGAAACTTGGATTTTCTTTTGTGATTAAAACATAAGCAATTTCAGCGGATAAAAGCGAAATGGCGGATTGTTCCCAATAAGGATCGGCTGTAGAATTTCTATTTTTTGAATTGGATTTAACTATTGCCTGTGCCAAAAAATTAATATCAAGATAATTTTTAACATAATTCAGCGGGTCATAAGAAACGCTGGTTGCTGAAGGATTAACAAAATTTAAATCTAAAACTTTGTAGCCACGCTCTTTAAAAAGCGGCGTGTATTTTGATACAAGTTTACGTTTAGAAAGATTAACAACCAAACTGGAATTGAAAGTTTCGAGAAGTCTCATTTCAGTAACGCTCATTGTTTTTCCACTGCCACTACTGCCACAAACAATCACATTGTTATTGAGTTGAGTTTTTTCTGTATTCGTAGTGAAAATGCAGTTATTGCCGTCGCCTAAAATAATACGATCTGCCTCCATGCCTCAACCCTCCATAATCTTATCAAGCCCAACAATTTTATCAACCAGCCCAAATGCAACGCATTCTTCAGCGTTGAAAAAGTGATTGTAGAGAGTCGCCTCCTCAATTTCAATTTCATTTTTCCCTGTGTGTTTTGAAAGTATTCCATTGATTTTACTTTTGATTTTCATCAAACTTTTTGCAATAGATTGAATTGAAGAATTACTGCCATTAATCTGACTTTCAATAAGCGGCTCATGCAACATTAATTCGCTATGCGGCAAAATGTAACGTCCGTGAGTGCCGCAAGCTACGATTATAGCCGCCATACTATAAGCTTGTCCAACGCAGAAAATTTTTATTGGTGTTTTGCAACTTTGAATAGTGTCGTAAATTAAAAAACCTGCGTTAATTTCGCCACCGCGAGAATTTACCAAAAGATTAATTGATTTTTCGGCGTCTTCAGAAACAAGCAGCATAATTTCACGCAGGAATTCGCAAGCCTTTTCAGCATTAATTTCGCCTTCAATAAAAATTGTGCGATTGCTAAGGAGCTTACTTTCAATGGGTACCAAATCAAAACCGTGCGAAGATTTTAAAATTGATTGCATAATTAAACCCTCACTTTCTGCAAAATTGAACTTTACTTTTGATATGAAAAAATTTTTCACTCCTTTAATTTTTCATATCTGCAGATTAAACTTGTGAGGTAAAAACCTATTCTTTTTTCAAAGAACAATTTACGGAAAAAAGTGGTTGAATTATACAATATGATTAATCGTTTGACAAGTAGTAATAAAAATTTTTTTGTGACAAAAAATTTAAATCCGTATCAAATGGCGTATGAAATTTCAGAAACTGCAACAAAATCTGAACTTGAAAAAATCACCGAAAAATTTTTGGAAGGCGGTACAGTCAATTTGGTTTTTTGATTGATTTAATCGGTGTAAATTTTTCTTAAAAATTATGCTAAAATAAATATCAAAAATTTTGGGAGGGATTTTTTTGAAAATAGCAGTTATCGGCGCAACGATTATTGATATTGTTACTTATGTTGACGAAGTGCCGAAATATGGTGAGGCAACAACAGCAAAAGATTTTCACATTGCTTGCGGCGGAAAAGGTGCAAATCAAGCTATTGCCGCAAAAAGACTGGGCGCAGATATTATGATGATTTCCACAGTCGGCGAAGATTTATTTTGAAAAACTGCGCTTGAAAATTTTCAGCGAAATGGAATTGATACACGGCAAATTTTAAAAGTTCCAAATATTTCAACCGGAACAGTTATGATTATTGTGGAGCCTTCCGGACAATATCGAAGTATTTTTTATCGCGGCGCAAGTGATTTTTTAACGCCGGAAAATATTTTGCAAGCGGCTGAAGATTTAAAAAAGTGCGGGCTTTTTGTAATTCAACTTGAAATTTCGCTTGAAACTGTTTACGCGGCGATTGATTTTGCAAACAAAAATAATATTCCCGTGCTGTTAAATCCCTCGCCAATGAACGCAATAAATAAAAATCTTTCAATCGAAAAAATTTGCACTTGTGAATTTTTGGTACTCAATGAAATTGAATTAGAAATTTTGACTAAGTCAAGGATTGATTCACAAAAAAATATCCGTGAGGCGGCAAGAAAACTTTTAGCACACGGTATAAAAAATATTATTTTGACACTTGGAAGTCACGGCTCCATTTGGTTTGCTGAAGGCGTTGAAGAATTTGTACCGACTTTGAAAGTTGAATCGATTGACAGTACCGGCGCGGGCGATGCTGTTACAGGTTGTTTCGTTAAAAATTACGCACAAGGCAAAAGTATTCCGGAATCAATGCAACTTGCCTCAAAATACGCAGCGTTGAGTGTCACGCGCAAAGGTACTCAAGATTCTTATCTTACGGCGAAAGAATTTGAAAATTTTTTGAACACCTTGTAAGTTTTATAAATCAAAAAAATAATTTGCCGCTTATAATGTCCAAAAGTTCAATCGACTGCAATAAAAATTTATGTTACAATTACGAAAAAATTTTGGAGGGAAATTTTATGAAGGCGATTTTAATTTTGGCAATGATTTTAATTTTTGGGATAAATTCGACGGCGGCGGCTGAAGAAAGACTTCCCACAATTTCAGTTAGCGGCGAAGGTACGGTTGAAGTTGCGCCGGATATGGCTACAATTTCAGTAGGCGTGGTAAATCGTGACAAAAACGCGGCAAAAGTTCAAAACGATAACGCAAGAATCGCAAGCGAAATTATAAAATCAATAACTGTGCTCGGAATTGACAAAAAAAATATTCGTACGGGCAATTACAGTTTCCACCAATATTACCGGCAAGACAACAACCGCCGAATTGCTGACGGCTACGAGGCAAATAACACCGTTACAGTTATTGTTGAAGATTTAAATTTGGTTGGAAAAGTTATTGATACTTCACTTTCACACGGCGCAAATCAGATTGACGCGCTGGAATTTGGAATAAAAAATAAAACTAATTTACAAAATGAGGCGATAAGGCTTGCAGTTCGTGACGCCCGCGCTAAGGCTGAAGTTGTAGCCGCTGAACTTGGAAAAAATATTGTCGGCGTACGTAATGTTTCTGTTAATTCCGGTTATATTTCTGCGCCGCGTGCAAATAAAATGTCAAGGGCTGAAATGGATGAAGAATATTCAACGGCGATTGAATCCGGTACTTTGACTTGTTCGGCGAATGTTCACGTTGAATTTGAAATGAATAATTAGTCAAGAGAAATTTTTTAATGAAGAAACCGTATTTAAATTCAATCGAATATATACGCGGCGTTTCAATGTTAGGCGTCGTAGCAATTCATATTGGCGCGCAGTATTTAATGAATCCCACGCCAAATTTACATTTAATCGCAATTTTGGAAATCGCCTCGCGTTTCAGCGTTCCGATTTTCTTTTTTATTTCGGCGTTCGGACTTTTTTACAAAATTGATTTAGCTGAAAAATTTGACTACGGAAAATTTTTGTCGCGCAGATTTAAAGCAGTTTTATTGCCGTATTTAATTTGGTCTGCGCTGTACATTTTACACGACAATTTTTTTTACGGCTCGGGAATACCTACGCCTTCATACGCGGCTGAAATTTTATTTTTTGGGCTTGCAAAATATCAACTTTATTTTTTGGTAATTTTAATTTGGTTTTATCTTTTAATGCCGCTGTGGATAAAAATTATAAAAAATTTGACGCCGCTAAAATTTGCCGCAATATTTTTTCTGCAGATAGGATTCAATTATTTTTCAAGTTACAGCGTGGAACTTTTTCAGTTGACACAATCTTTGCCGGACGATTCAATTTTAAAAATGTTTTTGAAATGGCGACTGAACTATTTAGTTTTGCACTATGTTTTTATATTTTTACTGGGCGGAATTTTGGCAGTACATTCGCAAAAATTTTTTGAGTGGCTTGCCAAAAATAAAAAAATCGTCAGCGCAGGATTTTTCGCCGCGTTGACTTTGCATTTGGGATATTTTTATTTTTTAATTTACGAAAGAAATTTTAATTTAATGGCGGCAGTGAACACGGCGCACCAACTTTCGCCGACGGGATTTTTATATACAATCGCCACTTCAATATTTTTGTTTATGATTTTTGAAAATTTTCAATTTGACAGATTTACTCGCGCAGTTTTAAGTTTGCTGGGAAAAAATTCTTACTTCGTTTATTTATTCCACCCGCTGGCGATAACCTATTTGGATTTAGAATTAAAAAATCTTGGGCAATTAATGACAGCAACCAATGCAATAATTTTTTACGTATTGACGGTTTTAATTTCACTGGTTACAAGTCTTCTCTTGAATTTTTTCAGCAAAAAAATTTAGATGGTTAGTGATTGATATAGCCGCAAATTAAAATATCACTGCCGATTTTTTCAGCGGTTAAATTTTTCAATTCCACAGCGTCCAAAAGTTTCTCAAAGCCCGCGCCTTCAACGGGCGTTAATGCATTTTTCCCGCCGATAATTTTTGGCGCAACGAATGAAAAAACTTTATCAATTAAGCCTGCGCGAAACATTGAAAAATTTAAAGTGCCGCCGCCTTCCAAAAGTACCGAAGTAATTTCACGGCTTGCAAGTTCAGCCATTAAAATTTTTAAGTCAACTTGATTTTCGCCGCAAATAATAATTTCTGCGCCCAAATTTTGAAGTGCGGAAATTTTTTCATTTGGAGCATTTGAAGTAACGGCGATAATATTTTTAGCCGCGCCGTCATTAAGAAATTTTGAATCAAGCGGCGTTCTTGCCATACTGTCAACCACAATTCGCACGGGATTTTTTCCATTTTCAACACGCGCAGTAAGGCTCGGATTGTCCGCCAAAACTGTACCAATTCCTACCATAATTCCGTCTGAAATGTCGCGCAGGTGGTGTACAAAATTTCTTGATTCTTCACAGCTTATCCATTGACTTTCGCCGCTAAAAGTTGAAATTTTCCCGTCCAGTGAACAAGCAAATTTCGCCGTCACGAACGGGATTTTTTTGGTAATATATTTTAGAAAAACTTCATTGAGGCGGCGGGCATCATCTTCCAAAATTCCAACTTCAACTTCGATACCGGCGGCGCGTAAAATTTCAATTCCACGCCCGGCAACAAGCGGGTTAGGGTCTTTCATTGCAACAACAACTTTTTTAATTCCCGCGTCAACAATTTTATTTACACAAGGCGGCGTTCTCCCAAAATGACTGCACGGCTCCAAAGTTACGTACATTGTAGAATTTTTGGCAAGTTCGCCCGCCATATTCAGCGCGTGAATTTCGGCATGCGGCGTACCGGCTTTTCTGTGCCAGCCTTCAGCAATTATTTTCCCGTCTTTTACGATAACTGCGCCGACCATTGGATTTGGGGAAGTGCGCCCTTCAGCGTTTTTCGCAATTCGTAACGCCTCCGCCATAAATTTTTCATCTGTCATAAAATTTCTCCATTATTTTAAAAAGCCGTTGATAATTTGTTCTTCAGCCTCTTGTTCAGTAAGTCCCAATGTCATCAATTTTATAATTTGGTCGCCGGCGATTTTACCTATTGCCGCCTCATGTACCAACATTGCGTCAACGTTGTTTGCCTCAAGGGAAGGTACAGCCAAAATTTTTCCTTCGTCCATAATTATTGAATCGCATTCTGTGTGCCCGTTGCAGGCGGCGTTTCCAACAATGCATAAATCTAATTTTTGAAAAGATTTATTTCTAGCCACGCCGCGTGAAACAACATCTGCCGCCGAATTTTCACCATTCAAAATAATTTTGTACGTGCTGTAAGCTTTTTGGTCGCCGTGCGTCATCAATCTTTCACGGACGATTAATTTTGCGCCGCCGGAAAGTTCAGCGGTTGTAGTGCGTTGGGTTGAATCGACGCCCTTAATTTGTACCATTTCCATTTCCATAAAACTTTCTGCGCCGAGTGTAACTTCAGTAACGGGGTTTAAAATTCTTTTGCCGGTGCCGTCGCCGCTGCCGTAATGCTTTTCAACGTATTTGACTTTGGAATTTTTCCCGACAAAAAATCTGTGTACGCCGTCATGTTCAGAATTTGAACTGCCGCAGTTGTCAATTCCGCAACCTGCCACTATTACCACGTCGCAATTTTCGCCAATGTAAAAATCGTTGTATACCGTTTCGGTTAAGCCGCTCGCACTCAAAACAACGGGAATATGGACACTTTCATTTTGGGTATTGTCTTTAATGTGAATATCAATTCCTGAGCCGTCGTCTTTGGAAGTAATTTCAATATTGGCGGTACTGTTACGCCCGGCAAGTTGAGAATTTGCCCTGAAGTTGTACGCGCCTATTGGAACTTTATGAAGTCCCGCAATTTCTGAAATTAATCTTTTTTGTATTTCGTCAAGTTGAAACATTTTTTTTACCTCGTAAAAATTTTAATAAAAAATTTCCCTACTGCCTACTGCCTCTTTAACTTTTCGCATTCTTTGATAACATTTTCACTGTTGATAATTTCCGGCAAAATATCTTGAGCCGCGCCGTGATTTTTAATTTGCCCGTCTGCAAGCACAATTATTTCATCTGCGATACTCAAAATTCTTTCTTGGTGCGAAATGATTATAATCGAACTGTCGAAAATATTTTTGCGCATATCTTCAAAAATTTGGATTAAGTGTTTAAAGCTCCAAAGGTCAATTCCGGCTTCCGGCTCGTCGAAAATTGAAAGTTTGGTTTTGCGTGCAAGGATTGTAGCAATTTCAATTCTTTTGAGTTCGCCGCCTGAAAGGGAAGAATTTACCTCACGGTTGATATAATCTTTGGCGCAAAGTCCAACGGCTGAAAGAAAATTGCAAGCGTCATTGAATTTTAATTTGCCGCCCGCCGCAATTTTCAGCAAGTCGAAAACTTCAAGCCCTTTAAATTTTACAGGTTGCTGAAACGCAAAACTTATTCCAAGTTTGGCGCGCTCGGTTATATTTTTTTTGGTAATGTCTACGCCGTCAAAAATAATTTGCCCGTCGGTAGGTTTTTCAATTCCTGCGATAATTCTTGCAAGCGTCGATTTTCCGCCGCCGTTGGGTCCCGTTATTACGCAGAATTTTTTATTTTCAAGCGTCAAATTTATCCCGCGGATTATTTCAATTTGTTTGTTTTCTTCAGTTACGCTGAAGGTTATATTTTTTAATTCAAGCAAATTAAACTCTCCTATCTATAAATTTTCAATTTCGGCAATAATTTTTTCAGTTTCACTTCTGTTAGAATGGTCGCGCAGGTTTTTATAAAAATTTTCCTTGTGAATTACAATTTCGTTTATAAATTCCGCCGCGTAGTCTGTGAACATTCCAACTTCGTCATACAGCCGCCAAAAATTTTTCACGCTGTCAGCAATTTCAATATCGTATTCGACGCGGTGTATTATCCTTGCAAATTCTGCGCGAAAATCTGCAGTGTACATAGATTTTAAAAGCGAAAGTTCAGGAATTGAACGCGCCGCCCGTACCTGCCAAATTTCAACTTCCAAATCATCGCCGAAATTTTCAAAGCCGCACTCTATCAATTTTTCCAAAAGTTTTGGCGGGGCTTTTTTTATTACCGGCGAAAATTTTACGTCTTTATAAAATGACGCCAGCATTAATCTTTCAAAATTCGTCCGCGTGTAAAATCTTGAAACAATCCCGTTAAACCAACCGCCCATTAATTTTTCTAAAATCTTCCAGTGTCGAATATTTTTAAAGCTTGTCAAAAATATTCCCGTCTGTTTAATGTACCTTGAAAAGCCCGCCGCTATATCTTGAGGATTTACCACAACTTCAAGCGTCAATTCCCCAATTATTAAATCAAAAAATTCTTCGTCAAAAGGTAGCCGCTCTTCTCTATAATCCATTACAAAAATTTTTGCGCGTTCGTCAAAAAAATCTTCGTCAGTCGTTACAAAAAAAATTTCGGCGTCCGGAAATCTTTCAGCCAAAATTGAAATGTATTCTCTACTTTCCACTATTAAAATTTTTTCAAAAAAATCATCGCCGTAAATTAAATCTGTAAGCATTTTAAACCTCCGGATTTAATTCGCCGCCGTATTCGCGCAGGAAAATTTTTTGGTACTTGCGATACTTAGGATCCAGCGGCTTTTCTTTTGGGCAGTGAATACACCAAAAATCTTTCGTCTGATTAGGTACAACAACTCGATAACCGGCGCGCTGCATTTCCTTACAAAGTGAAGTGTCGTACAAGTGCCAGCCGTCAAATAAATCTTCACGCCAAAATAAATCGTACTGCGTCGCCAAAAATAAGCCGTCCACTGATTCAACTTCTTGATAA
>CALGGV010000257.1 GCA_937915725.1 uncultured Selenomonadales bacterium | reverse complement strand
CATTGGCTATTTTCTTGATTTCTCTTTAACTTAGACTTTTTCAACACTCTCTAGCAAGATTTTTTATTTCGCTGAATAAATTCTAGCCTCAAAGGGTTTTAAAAAATTTTTATCTGCGTCTGATTCGCTGTCGAGTACAATTTTTTTGTTTGAAAAATCCGGCGGCAGATTTACATTTTGGGAAGTGAAATTTACGGCGGTTATAAAAGTTTTTCCATTAAGACTGCGCGAAAATGCAAAAATTTCTTCGCTGTCAGCTAACAACAACTCATAATCGCCGCTGATTAATTCTTTATTATCGGCGCGGAATTTTGAAAGTTTCCTATACCACGCCAAAACAGAATCAGCATTTTTTTCTTCAATTTCGGCGTTTACAGTTTTATAATTTTCATTTACCGGCAACCACGGCGCGCCCGTCGAAAAGCCGGCATTTTTTTTATTATTCCATTGCATTGGAGTTCGTGCATTATCCCTGCTAAATCTTTGTACAAATTTCATAGCCTGCGAAACTGTTAAACCTTCCTGCAACATTAACTGATATTGCCCGTGCGAAGAAATATCATTGTACTTTTCAATAGAATCCCACGCAACATTTGTACAGCCCAATTCTTGCCCTTCAAAAATAAAGGGCGTCCCACGCATTGTCAAAAGAATTGTCCCAAGTGCCTTTGCCGCTTTAACTTTATCTGCGCCTTCCTCAAAAAAATTATTTACACTGCGCGGCTTGTCATGATTTTCAAAATAAATTGGATACCAGCCGTTTTGCGCGGTTGCCTTTTGACTTTCAGTAAGTACCCTTTTTAAATCTGTCAATTTCCAATTTTCCGGATAATGCCACGCCTCGCCCTTAGCAAACATAATGTTGACGTGGCTAAATTCAAACAGCATATCAAAAACGCCGTCATTGCCTACCCATTTATTTAAATCTTCAGGCTTAACGGAATTTGCCTCGCCAACTGTAAAAATTTCGTGTCCTACAAAAACTTTTTCCTTAAATTCGTGCAGAAAATCTAAAATCCCATTAGTATTTGCATAGGCATCATGAACACTGAAAAGCCCGTCTAAATCCGGCTTGCCGTCTTTAAATTCCGCAGGTTTTTTAATGTAAACTATTGCATCAATTCTAAAACCGCCCACGCCCTTATCAAGCCAAAAATTCGCCGCGTCATAAAGTGCTTGCCTAACTTCAGGATTTTCCCAATTTAAATCCGGCTGTTCCTTTGCAAAAGTATGAAGATAATATTGTTGGCGTTCCTCACACCACGTCCACGCACTGCCACCAAAAATCCCGCGCCAATTTGTAGGCGGCGTTCCATCGCTTTTAGCGTCGCGCCAAATGTACCAGTCTGCTTTTGAATTTGTACGATTTTTTTTAGATTCTAAAAACCATTTATGCTTGTCTGAGCTGTGATTGTAAACTAAATCCATAACAATTTTTATCCCGCGCTTTTTACTTTCGGCAACCAAATTTTCAAAATCTTTCATTGTGCCGTACGCGGGATCAATCGCCGTATAATCTGAAATATCATAGCCGTTATCGACTTGCGGCGAAGGATAAATTGGCGTCAACCAAATTGCTCCCACGCCCAATTTTTTCAAATAATCCAAATGATCTGTAATGCCGTTTAAATCGCCCGTGCCGCTGCCGGTTGTGTCTTGAAAACTTTTTGGGTAAATTTGATAAATAATCGTTTTTTGCCACCATTTTAAATTTTCTGCCGCCATAATTTTTCGCTCCTTTTCAAAAATTCCTTGAGGATAAAAAAAGCCAGCGTTGCCAACGCCGCGCTACTTTTTATCAATTTTTATTCATTAACAAATTTTAGTGAATTATTTTCTAAAAAAGTTTTATTTTTACATTCGTTGCAGAATTTGGCTTAAATTCTAAATCCGGCGGCAATGAAAATTTTAAAATATATTTATCATTTGGGCGTTCGTCAACTTGATTTTCTTCATTTTGGGCAAGTTCAAATTCGGGGTGTGGATTTTCGGCAGTAGGCGGAATCCATTCCGGCAAATTTTCAATTTTAGTTGCGTCCGGTTGAATATTCGGCGCAATTTTTTCAATTACAGTACCGGATAAATTTTTATCTTCCAAAACGTAGTCAACAGGTTTACCCAAATTTACCTTGTTAAAAATTTCCTCTGAAACTTCAGCCGCCAGCCAAAGTTCGTTACTGTCGCCTATTTTTGCAATGGAATTACCCGCCGTCAATTCTTTTTCAATTTCAACGGCATAATAAATCGTGCCGCTTACAGGAGCGATAACTTCAGTTTGCTGTGCCTCTTGCAACGCCACGTTCAAAGAAAGTTCAGCCTGTTTAATTGCGTTTTCGGCGTTTTGAATAACGGGCGCGGGCGTCGGTTGCCATTGGTCAACGTACTCTATTTCTTCAATGTAAGTCGGCTCATTTTGAATGTAAACAGGTTCAGAAACGGCGGACGCCTTTGCATTTTCATAAGCGGCAACGGCGGCATCTCTTTGCACTTTGCTAACTGCGCCCATGTCATAAAGTTCACTCATTCGGTTAGCGCGTTCTTCCAAACTTGCAAGCGCAGATGAACTTATTGAAGGCGATTGATACGAAATTGAAGGCGCGGCAGGAATTACGCGCACTCTTTTTACGGGAACTTTTACTGTTTGTCCAAGTTTTAAATCTTCCAAATTTTGTTTTGCAAGTTCAACTGTATCTTCAAGTTGTGCGATAACTTCCGGGCTTACGTCAACTTCAAGCCGCGCTATTACGTCGCCGGCTTTTACTTTTTCGCCGTCTTCAAAAAGAATTTCGCTAACTTTTCCATCAACCAAAGTTCGCGCAGAAACTAAAGTACCGGTAACTTTTGCATCTGCAATTTGAATTTCTTCGGTTGAATGATAATGTTTGAACGCGCTGTAACCAATAGCCGTCGATATTATCACAGGAATTGTTATCCCCAAAAAAAGCCAGCGTTTAATTTTGCCGGTAATGTCAACATTTTCCATTTAAACACCTTATTTCTAGGAGTTGTTTACAGATTTTTAAAAATTAACAAGTCGGCATTTCTTTCTTTAGAAGAAAGAAACGCCTGGCAAAGAAAGAATCGCCGCCCGCTCGGTTTTTCGCGTTTAAGGTTTTACAATTTAAAGTATACAGCCGCGTTTACCACTTTGCAGAAATTCAAAGTATACCGGTAAAAACAAAATCGGGCGGCTTTTTCAATTTTTTTTCAAAAAATTTTAGATATTAGTTTTTAGCGGTTAAAAATTTTTCAAAAATTCCCGCCGTTAATCATTAACGCCTAAATTATTTTAAAATTACAAGCGTCGCGCCCGCGCCACCCTCGTCAATATCTGCAAGTGTAAATTTTTCTACCGCGTGATAATGCCTCAAAAATTCGTGAACACCTTGACGAAGTGCGCCCGTGCCCTTGCCGTGAATTATCAAAACTTGTTTTAAGCCTGCAAGTTGCGCGTCGTCAATAAATTTTCCGCAAACTTGCTCTGCCTCGTCAACCATCATTCCGCGTATATCAATTTCTCGGCTTGCAGTCGAAACTTTTTGCAAAATTCCAATGGTGCCACGCTTTTCATTGACAACCGGCGCAGTTACAATTTCTTCAGAATTATGGCTGACAAATCGACAATCTGAAGTTTTAACCGTCATTTTAAGCGCGCCAACTTGTACTGTCAATTCATTGCCGTCCTTTTCGATTGAAAGAACTGTAGCCTTTTGGTCAAGCGGGCGAATATAAATTGTGTCTCCAATTTGCAAATATTTTTTGTTAATTCGGTTGCCGATTGAATCATTTGCAACAATTCCTTGAGCAGTTTGAATTTCGGCGTTGCGAATTTTATCACGGGCGTTTTGAATTGTCTGCTGACGTTTTTTAACGCCGGAATCGTCAAATTGTTCCTTGAGGGCGGCGATAATTTCTTCAGCCTCTTTGCGTGTTTCCTTAACCATTTCGGCGGATTTTTCACGCGCCTTTTTGATAATTTCACTTTTAGACTTTGCAATTTCGTCGCGCAGGGTGGCAATTTCTTTTTCTTTTTTGGCAATGGCATTTTGAGTTTTTTGAATTTCGGCATTGCGTTTTTCGTAAATCAAACGTTTTTGTTCAAGTTCAGCCAAAACTTTTTCAAAATTAGCGTGATCTTGCTTGAGAAATTTTTTAGCCTTGCGAATTAAACTCATATGAAGTCCAAGCCGCTTGCTAATTTCAAAGGCGTTGCTGGAGCCCGGAATTCCTATCAAAAGTTTGTACGTAGGCATTAAAGTTTCAACGTTAAATTCAACGCAAGCATTTTCAATACCCGCCGTCGAATAGGCAAAAGTTTTCAATTCTGAATAGTGAGTTGTAGCGATTGTGGCGCACTGAATTTTTAAAAGCCTGCCCAAAATCGCCATTGCAAGTGCCGCGCCTTCATCGGGGTCTGTACCCGCGCCAATTTCATCAATCAGCACTAAATCCGTTGTTTGAACTTTTTTCAGAATGTCAACAATTTTTGTCATATGTGCTGAAAAAGTCGATAAACTTTGTTCAATGGATTGTTCGTCCCCAATGTCAGCAAAAATATTTGTGTAAATTGCAAGTTGAGAACCGAATGCCGCGGGAATGTACAAGCCACATTGCGCCATTAACGCCAAAAGTCCTAAAGTTTTCATTGAAACAGTTTTACCGCCGGTATTTGGTCCCGTAACTAACAAAATTGTAAAGCCGTTGCCAATTTCAATATCAATCGGTACAACAACTTTTGGATTTATCAGCGGGTGGCGTGCCGCGTGTAAATTTGTGTACTGTGAAATAATTGGCTCGGTTGCGTCAAGTTTTTGTGCAAGTTTTGCCTTTGCAAAAAGTAAATCAAATTCAGCCAAAATTTCCACGTTAATTAAAAGTTCTCTGGAATTTTTTTGCACGGATTCAGACAAAACGCGCAGGATTCTTGCAACTTCATTTTTTTCTTCAATTTCAAGCTGTCGAATGTCATTATTAAGATTGACAATCGCCATTGGCTCAATAAAAAGCGTTGCGCCGGTTGCCGACTGATCGTGAACTAAGCCGGGAAATTGCGCCTTGTACTCAAGTTTGACGGGAATAACGTATCTATCGCCGCGCATTGTAATAATTGCGTCTTGAAAATATTTTTGCTTGGCGGGCTCGTGAAGAATATTAAAAATTTCAGTTTTAACGCGGCTTTGTGCAAGTCTTAATTCACGGCGAATCTTTTGTAAATCTGCGCTTGCTGAATCTTTAATACCGCCGTGATCGTCAAGGGCGTTTTCAAGTTGCTTTTCCAAATTTCCCAAAATTTCAATTTGCCCTGAGCGAAATTTTATTTTAGGCGCGTCAACTTCATTTTCTTTGAAGAATTTTTTAACGCTGCGCATTGCGTACATTGTCGAAAGAATATCCGAAAGTTCGCTCGCGCCCGCTGAACTTCCCAAAGAAATTTTTTGCAGTGTTTCTCGGACGTCACGAATTCCACCAAAAGGCGGCTCGGAAACTGCGAAAATTTTTACTGCCTCCGTTGTCAAAGAAATATTTTCCTGAACTGTTTCTGCATCTTCTGAAGGTAAAATTTTTCCTGCCAATTCTTTGCCAAAATTACTTGTCGCGCAGTTTTTCAACATTGCACGAATTTTTTCAAATTCTAAAACTCTAAATGAATCTGTAAGCATTTATCACAATCCTTTTTATAATCCTTAACCCTTAACTTTATAAATAATCGTAAGGGCTGACGGGCTCGCCATTTTTGCGAACTTCAAAATGACAGTGCGGACCGGTAGAATTTCCGGTGGAGCCGCAATAAGCGATAACCTGTCCCTGTTTAACAATCTGTCCGACACTGACAGCAACACTTTGATTATGCCCATACAAAGTTACAAGCCCATCGCTGTGATCAATCATAACTGTATTGCCATAGCCGTCAATCCAGCCGGAATGAGTAACGACGCCGCCTCGTGCCGCGTGAATTT
>CALGGV010000256.1 GCA_937915725.1 uncultured Selenomonadales bacterium | reverse complement strand
GAAAGAAACAGCAAATGCTCTTACTCATCGCATTTGCAAGCAAAGAAAGAATCTTACGCCCGTCCGCCGCTTGAGTTGCAGTACGCTCTTAGTATGTAAGTTCACAGGGTGAACACCAACTTTACCGCACGCTCTTATTTTGCTGTTCATCGAGCGGCAAAGGACGGGCGTTTTTAATTTGCGATTTATGTTTCATTTTTGCCTAAAGTTTTTCGCAAATTTTTAATTTCTTTGCTAAAACGTTCTTCTTCACTGAAAATGCAGCCGCAATAATTCTGCCTGTAAAGTTCCAATTCCAAACTTAAATCTATTCCGCGTTGCCACCCCGTGCGAAAATCTTCATAAAAAAATTTCACGCCGTAATTTTGGGCGCATTGCTCGGCAATTTGTTTCATAAGTTCGTGATTTTGGTGCACGCTGTAAAAAAGTGTTGACGTGAAAATTTCAAAATTATTTTCAGCCGCAAATTTCGCAGTTTCAGATAATCGCCACCAATAACAAATTTTGCAACGTTTATGAAAACCGTCTGCATTTTTAAAAGTATCTTCAGCAGAAATTTTTTCAACCGCACTTGAAACTTTAGACAAAAAATCCCGCAAACCGTAATGATTTTCGGCGAAAAATTTTATATTGACTTTTTCGGCAAATTCCCGCGCCGCTCGCAGTCTTTTTCGCCATTCTTGATACGGGTGGATATTTGGATTGAAAAAAAATCCTACCGGCTCCAAACCTTCCTCGCGCAGTTTTTCAGTTGGATAACAAGAACAAGGACCGCAACACATATGCATTAAAATTTTCATCTTTGTAAAACCGTTTTAACAGCGTCTTTCATAAGTTCAATTTGCGTAGAAAGTCTGGCGTCAACTCCGCCGTTTGGCGTTTCAATAACAACATCGCCCGGCTTTAACGCCTCATCTGATACAACTTCCAAAATCGCCGTGCCGTCCGTCAACATTGATTGAAATTCACTGCGCGCCATTAAAATTAAATCGTAACTTTCGGGTTCAACGTGAATTTTTATTTCTTTTTGGTCACGAACATATTTTATTGCGTCACGAACTACCGGCAAAATTACTTGTGGTACGTCCAAAAAATGTTGCGGCAAAATTTTTTCTATCGCCTGCATTACAACTTTTACCACGTCATCTTCTGCGCGAATAAAATATTCTGCAGTTTGTTCTTTGGCGTCCTGAATAGTTTTTTCAGCCTTTGCATTTGCTTGATTGATAGTTTCTTTTAATTCGTTTCTGACTGCGTTTTCTCCGTCTTTACGTCCTTTTTGAACGCCTTCTTCATAGCCTTGAGAAAATCCTTCAGCGTGTCCTTCTTGCCGCGCCTGTTCGCAAATTTCCTTAGCATCGGATTCAGCTTTTTCTTTTGTTTCAGAAATTATTTGATCGCATTCATTTTGAGTTTGTTGCAGTAAAACTTTTACCCTTAAATCTGCAGCTTTTAATTTTTCTTCGGCGTCTTTTGAACGCTTGAACGCCTCCGCCAAAATCATTTCAGATTGTTTTGCGGCGTCTGATAAAATTTTTTCTGCCTCTGATTCTGCCTCTTCAACGTCGTCAGTTCTTCCATTAATTAACGCCTCAATTTCGCGGCGTTTGCTTATCGGTGCCTCCACTACAAAGGGCTCGGTGTTCATTGCGTATTTTAGAATTTTATTTTCTCTCATAATTCTTCACTTCGTTTCAATTTTTTTCAAAGTTTAACATACCGAAATTTTTTAGACAAGAATTGATTGAAAATTATTCGCCTTTGTGATATATCTAAAAAAAATTTTGGGAGCAGATAGAATGAAAAAAATAATAGTGGTAGGCGGGGGCGCGGCTGGAATTATGGCGGCAATTCGTGCGGCTGAAAATGGTGCGCAGGTTTTTTATTTGAAAAAAATAATCGACTCGGCAGGAAGTTAAACATTACCGGTAAAGGGCGTTGTAATTTGACAAACGCCACCGATAATCAAGAAATTATAAAAAATTTTGGGGAGCGGATAGAATGAAAAAAATAATAGTGGTAGGCGGGGGCGCGGCTGGAATTATGGCGGCTATTCGTGCGGCTGAAAATG
>CALGGV010000255.1 GCA_937915725.1 uncultured Selenomonadales bacterium | reverse complement strand
CATTCTTTCTTCAAGATTTAAAGCCTTTGTATCAAAATGTTCAGCCGGCATTGAGGCAAAAGTTATGCTAAAACTCATTGCCGCAAAAATTAAAATCGTCGCGCAGATTTTTTTTATCATAACTTCACCGCCCTACATAAACATACTCGCCAAAATGTAAAAAACCGGCATTGAAACAAGCGCGGCAATAGCGGGATATTTAAAAGCCTTGCCGCTATCATAGGGTAAACTTCCAACAACTTTTCCCGTCTGCCCGTTCATCATAAAAGTATACGGCTTGTCTTGATAGCGCGTGGTTAAAATCCAGACAGGTACAAGCGCGTAAATAACTTTTCCAACATCTTTGACAACGGCAGATTTTACCATTTCGACAGAATTAAAATCTTTAACCGAATTTCTCAAAACGTCTATTGCAGAATTTTCAACGCGTTTATCTGCACGCGGGGCGCATTCTTCGGCTTTAACGTCGTACTTATCGGCAAGATAACCTGTCAAATAAGCCGTGCTGAAAGGTACAAGTTCAGAATAATTGAAAGGCTCGATACTTTCCATGTACAAGTCGTCCATTTTTTTGGAGCCGTCAGCGGGAATTTTTTCAAAACTCATTTTTGCCACGCGCTGACAGTTGTACATTTTAGTTTCAGTAACAAGCATATTTCCTGAATCGTAACGGCGAATTCTTTTAGCCCTAAATTCTGCCTGCGCGTTAATTTGAGAATCGAAAAGCCAAAAAGGTACGTACATTGGCTGAATCGCCTCAACGCGGTTATTTGCCGTGAAATTGTCGGGTAAAAGATAATGACCTTTGTAAAAATTTTGGAGCGCGGCTACAGCGTCTGCCTTAGTTTTTTTGAAAGGTATGACATAATCCGGTTTAAGCTTGCCGTCGAAACGTTTTGGGATCATTGTGGGGTTGCCGCAATAAACGCACTCGGTAGCCATTGTATTTTCATCGCAAACTAATTCCGCGCCGCAACTGGAGCAAGTAAATGCTTGCAAATTTGAAATTTCGGCAGGCGTCCAATTTTCGCCCGCGCCCGCAATATCCCAATTAGATTGTTGAGCGTCAACGGCAGCGGCTGCCATTTCGTTTTGCGCTTGAAACATTTCCTCGACGGCGGCAACTTCAAATTCTGTATTGCAATATTCGCAGGTTACAGTTTTTTTGCCCGGCTGAAAACTTAACGGCGCGCCGCAATTTGGGCATTTGTAACTGACTGAAGTATTAGCCATATAAAAATACCTCCGATAATTTTAATTTTCGTCAACCGGCAACGGGGGGGGGTAGAATAATTCTCAATTAGAAATTCCAGCGTATTTTTGGGTACAAGTTTTGCAATTTTTTCAAAGTCTCCAACTTTCAAATATTTTCTTACAGTTTTTGCGCTGATAACTTCGCCGTTAAATTCCTTGCGCGGTATTTCGCAAAAATCAATTCCGTAACTCGGCAAAATATTTTTCATATTTTCGTTGTATTGACGTGTAACAGTATCTTCAGGTTCTTCGCCAACAAAACGAATATTAATTCCTAAAGTTGGAGCAATTTCACGGGCGAAAATTTCTACATCTTGCGTTGAATCAACTTGCACATTTTGCAAATTTTCTTTGTTGAAATAGCCGGAAAAAGTTTTTTGAGAAATAATAAATTGCCCGCTTGGAATAACTTCGACGTTTGGAAATTCTTTTGTACCTTCCTGCACAAGTTTTAATCTGTCTGCAAATTTAAATTCGCTTTTATCTTCCTCGACAACGAAAATATACAGCTTGTGAACTCTAGCCGCCGCACACTCAATCAAAAATTTATGACCGTTGGTAAAGGGGTTGCAATTCATAACTATTGCGCCTATTGGAAGGCGTCTTTCGCGCAGTTTTTGTTTGTAAATTTCTAAATCTTTGTTGTCGGCGAAATTGGAACTGTCGAAAAAATTTTCTTTAGGTATACCGTAACGATGAGGCGGCGGAGGCGGTGCGGGATAGTTAAACTCAAAATTTTGAAAAAAATTATTTTGAACTAGAAATTTAAAAAGCTCTATCGCTAATACCGCGTGTCCCAATTCGTTTATATGAAACATATCTGCGAAGACTTCGCCGTAATTGTGGGGTCGAAAGAAAATATTATCTAATTCAATAGACGGAATAGATATAATCGGCAGCATGTTGTTAAGATTAGCGAAAATAATATCATTATCTTTTACAGGCAAATTATTTAAATTGTAAAATAAATCTTGATACCTGCCGTTAAAAGGTTGTGATTCATTTTCTACTCTGTAAGGAAAATTATTTTCCACAAGCAATTTTTGCAAACAACTTTCTACAGTTTTATTGAATGGGACGCCAAAACCATAATATATACAATTACCTAGAAAATAAATTTTGTTCTTATATTCAGCGGGTTGATAAGCAGTAACACGTTTACCATTATGAATTTCAGTAATTCCATCGGCTTTATCATTTAACACGGCGGTTCCGTTTTCCAAAGTTTTAGCTCCGGGAACTTCTAAAAGTTTGTAAACCGTTTTGTTGTCATAGCCAAGAAAATCATATGGAGTAACAACTTCTTCATTTGGATTCATTTCAATTTTTTTTCTTATGTCATGGATATTTTTAAAACCGCCAAAAATTTCTCCTTTTAAAAGTTGTTTTTCTCTTTCAGTATTTTCCGGATTATCTTGAAGTACAGGATGAGTTACAATAAACATTTTTACTTTTGGATGAGTTTGAAGAAAATGCAATAGCGGAATTTCACCGTATGCTCTTATTAAAAATGCATTCATTAATTCCATTAAATAAACAGCATTAGGAATATTTTCTCTTTGCAAACTCAAAATAAAAATTTTATCGTAATTTTCAAGATTCAACGAAGAAAATTCTAAAAAAGCTATACCATTAATTTCACATCGAAACGAAAAATCGCAAAAATCAGCCTCAAAATTTTTAAGCAAAGAATCATATTGAATAACACTAAAACTTGGTTGAATTTCTGAAAATTTATCAAAACAAAATTGAGCATGAATTGTCCATAAAAATTGGAATTGAGAAGGTTTATATAATTTATTTACGAGAAATAGCGGTTTTTTTATTCCTAAATCTTGGCATAACTGAGGAATTGAATATCCTGTAGAAAAGCCCGCCATCAATCTAGTAAAAATATCTTCTTCTTCCATATAGATTAACCTCTGGGTTTTCCGCATTCCGCACAAAAACGCCTGCCCTTGTTGACAGTTCCGCAAGCCGAGCAAGTCCAAACGTTAGGATCCTTCGCCTCTGCTGAAGGCTTAGGCGCGCCGCAGTCTGAGCAGAATTTACCTTTGTTGACAGTGCCGCATTTTAAGCAAGTCCATTCATCGGCGGCTGAAGGTTTTGGCTTGCCGCACTCGGCGCAGAATTTACCGGTGTTGCCTTCGTGTCCGCAATGTTCACATTTCCAGCCTTCATTTTTCGGTTTATGTTGAGGTTGTCCGCAATTCGCGCAGAATTTGCCGTTATTGCCTTCGTGTCCGCAATGTTCACATTTCCAGCCCGTTTCTTGTTTAGGTTGCGGGGGCGGAGTTTGTTGCTGTTGTTGTTGAACTTGTTGCTGTTGCATTTGTTGTTGTTGAGAAAGTGCGAAAAGGTTATTTGCATTTAAGCCGCCGGCGTTTTGCGCCATATTCATACCCATAAAACCAATAGCCGCGCCTGCAGTATTACCCGCGGCAGTTTGCATGGCCGCCGCTTGTGCGTTTGTCAAGTGCGCCGCCGCCATTGCGGGATTTCTAAGCGCGCCCGTGCGTTGCATTTCTTTAATCATTGCAATATCATCTTCGTTTGCGCTGACATTTGAAACGCCGAAAGAAACAATTTGCATTCCGCGCAATTCGCCCCATTTTTTACTTAAAACTTGGTTAAGCGCGTCAGCAATTTCTGTCGTATGTGCAGGTAACGCGCTGTAGCGAATACCCATTTCAGAAATTTTTGCAAAGGCGGGTTGCAACGCCGTCATCAGTTCAGATTTAAGTTGTCTGTCAATTTCGTCGCGGCTGAAAGTATCTTTGACATTGCCGCAAACATTAGTATAAAAAAGAATTGGATTAACAATTTTGTAACTGTAGGAGCCGAAACATTTTATTGAAATGTCAACGTCAAGACCAATATTATTATCGACAACGCGGAACGGAATGGGCGTGGGCGTGCCGTATTTGTTGCCGGTAATTTCTTTTGTGTTGAAATAGTAAACGCGCTGATCTTTTCCGGTATCGCCGCCGAATGTGAAACGGTGCCCAATTTGATAAAAAATTTCTTGAATGTTGACAGCCAAATTACCGCCGGTAAAAAGTGAAGGCTCGGTGCCTCTGTCGTATTTGTATTCGCCCGGCTCTGCGATTAAGTCAACAACTTTGCCGTTTTCAACAACCATCATACATTGCCCGTTATTGACTGCGACAAGTGAACCTTGAGTAATAATGTTATCGTCGCCGGCGTTTGAACTGCCGCGTTTTGTGCGCTTGTGTCCTTTTGCAACCAAAATATCTGCACTCAAACTATCGCAATAAAAATATTCTTTCCACTGATCCCCAAGTACATTGCTAGCCGCGCTAATCGCCGCTTGTATAAATCCCATAAGTCATTTCTCCTTCAAAAAAATTTACGCAGTTTAATTCTTGAAAAGTTTTAACTATTCCTGCCTGTTTTGCGAATTGCAAAAAGTGTAGCTTAATTAGAAAATTTAAAGGTTTTTAAAAATTGACAGGGAATTTAAAATAAAAATTTTTGAAGGGAAGATTTAATTTGGAAATTACGACTGAAGAGAAAAAAATTTTGGAGCAGATTTACGGTAAGTTTATTTTTAACAGCGGATATAATCCCAATCAGGTTGAGGAAGTGCGCGAACTTACGGACGACGAAAAACACTTTTTTGAGAAAAAAAATTTTATATCGCCGCATTTTTGCGTTCAAACTTTATATAAGATTAAGGGCGCAGTTTTTCCGTTGAAATTTAACCGCGCCGTTAAAAATTTAATTGCTAACGATGAAAATTTTCGTGCCAATTTCTGCAACGTCGGCACACGTGCTTTAAAAGTCATTTTTGCCAATCGTACAATTTTTCCGGAAATAGTCTTTCGCAGTTTGTCTTTGGCACCTGAAACACTTGACGAAACTTTAATAAAAATTATGGAAGCTGACAGGCGTTTAGATTTTGACATTCAGCACGGTAATTTAATCAGATTTTTAGTTTTTCGCACCGGATACAATGAAGCCGCAGTTTTGGTTACAATTGCGCAATTAATTTTTCAAAGATTTAACAGCGAAAGTTTTTTTAAGGCTGTTTTGGAAGAAACTGATTATAAAAAAATTGAGCCTAAAACTGTGGGCTTAAAAACTCAACAAATTGAAAATCACGTTAAAGAGTATTGGATGAACCTTTTGGAAAATTTGCCGGTTTCTCCGGACATTCCATTTTCAAGGAAACTGCCCGGCGCATATAGAGCAGAAAATTACCGCGCCAAAATTCCGGCTGATATTTTGTCAGATTTACGCGACAAGTCTCAAAAAAATCGTGTATTGTTAATGACGATTTTACAAACGGCGTGGGGATTTTTACTTCAAGCCACAAATAAAACTTCGGACGTTGCATTTTGTCAGCTTACCTCAAACAAAAAATTTGAACAAACTTTATCATTAAATTTAGTGCCCGTGCGTTTGAAAACCGCCAAAGATTTAACCATTGAAAATATTATCACCCAACAATTCAAGCAAATTGTAGTTTCTCAACCTTACAGCTTTTTTGATTGGGCGGCTATTGAAAATTTATCTTCGCGCAGGGTAAATTTATTTGGACACTTTTTAAGCTTTGTAGATTTTGGCGGTGAAGAAAAAACCTTTTCGCAAATTAAAGCCGTGCCTGAAGGTAAAATCGTGGAGCGCAATTCGTGGGACGCGCAAGGTATGAAACTTGGCGTTTATTTTCAATACAATAATCAAGAGTTGGCAATTTCTTTCCAGTATGACAAAAAACAGTTTTTTCAAAATACCGGTGAACGCCTTGCAAATTTGTACATTTATATTTTGAGTCAAATTTTGGTTTTTTGGTACTCGCCATTTGAAGATTTTATGAAAAGTATTGAAAAATTTATCAATAAAGTTTCTGAACAAGTTGAACAATCTGAAGAAGTCCAACGCAAATTTATTATTGATTGCATTTACAAAAATAAAATTTTGCAGGGCGAATTGGGCGGAGTGGCAGATATTCTTGCAGAAAAATCAAAAATCAGTATGTATTTTGAAGGCGACAGAATCAGCGGCGATATTTTAAATGAAAATTTAGTTTTTGTTGTTGAAGGAAAATTGTCGCGCAGTTTGGATACAGGCGACGGTTGGTTTAACGCGCTTGATATTGTTAAGGGAGGCGGCTTGTTAAATGAAACTGTATTGTTACCGAAACGCCGCGCCACAATTTCTGCTGAAGTTTTGACTGAAAAAGCTTTACTGCTTACAATTCCGATTGAAACTTTTGAAAGTGCAACGCGCCAAAATCCCGCGCTTTATAAATCGATTCTGCAACACGTTTTGGCGCAAATGGAAAAATATCAAGTGCTGTGGTTGCAAAGTTAGGAGTTATTCAAATGAAATTTTATCCCGTAAATATTAACGTTCAAAATAAAAAATGCGTCGTAGTTGGCGGCGGAAAAATTGCTTATGATAAAATTATTGGACTTTTGGAGGCGGGCGCACAGATTGAAGTTATCGCCCCAAAAATCTGTCCGCAAATTGAAAATCTTTCTGACAAAATTAAAATTGTACGTGAAAATTATTCTGCCGAAAAAATTTCTGAAGGAGTAATTTTAATTGCCGCCACGAATAATTCTGAATTGAACGCGCAAATTGCAAGCGACGGGCGCGCAAAACATTTTTTGGTAAATATTGTTGATGATATTTCCAGTGATTTTATTGTGCCGTCAAGGATTAGGCGCGGCGATTTTTTACTTGCAATTTCAACCGGCGGAAGTTCGCCCGCATTTTCAAAATTTGTTCGGAAAATGTTGGAGCAGGAATTTAATGAAAAATTTGGCGCGGCTGTTGAAATTATTTCAAAATATCGACAGGCAGTCATAAAAAAAATTCCTACGCACGAATTGAGAATACAATTTTGGCAAAAAATTTTAACCGCTGAAATTTGGGAAAATATAAAATCCGGCGAACTTGAAAAACTTGATAGCAAAATTAAACTTCAGCTGGGAGAAATTTAAAATTATTTTTCATTAGCTAAAATTTCGTGCGGCAAATTTCCCGCCGGTACAGAATATTTTACATTTTTTGGAACGCCTACGCCCGCGCCGTTAATTACGTGCGCCGTTAAAAAAATCAGCAATTCTGATTCAGATTTATCTTTTTTGTGACTTTTAAAAAGTGCGCCCAAAATTGGCAAGTCTCCCAAAAAAGGAATTTTTCGTACGCTTTTAGCATCTTCCGCGCCAATTAAGCCGCCAATTACCATAGGTTCACCATCACGAACTGTAACAATCGTATCAGCCGAGCGCGTGTTAAACCTGTAAGCTTTTAAATCTTCGACGTATTGCGGCGTACTAACTTCAGTATGAATCGTGGCAGTAATTGTGCCGTCAACATTAATTCGCGGCGTGTATTTTAAAATAATTCCCGCGTCTCGATATTCAAATGAAGTTGTAGTTGTAGAATTTGTCACAGATTCACGCGGAATTGGTACGGAACTTCCAACATTAATAATTGCCTCGTGTCCTTGAATCGTCGTAACATTTGGGCGGGATAAAATTTTTGCCTTGCCGTTTGTAACAAGCGCGTTAATTCTTGCGCCGTAATACATTTCAAATGGAATGCCTTCAGGACCGCGCCCAAATTGAATTATCCCGTAGCCGGTAGAATCATTTGCATTTCTTTCGCGGGTAATTCTTTCACGATAAACGCCCGCCGAATTTTGGTAAGTTTCAATATCTTCTTGAGGATATTGTGGCAAGGTTGACCAAAACCATTCAACGCCCAAATTTTTACTTGCGTTTTTATCAATAGCCAAAATCCGCGCCTCAACTGAAACTTGTTTAAGTTCAACGTCTAATTCTGCCAACAGATTTTTTGCGCGTTCATATTCTGATTCTGTTCCAAACAAAATCAGCGCGTTGACATCGGGATTAATTGAAACTCTTTCTTCGCGGTTAATTCTTTGCGTAGTGTTTGAATGATTAAAATCAGAATCATTTTCACGGTAACTGTAGCGGTAAGTATAGGAGCCGTCGTTATTTCTGGTGCGCGTCATATGGTCGGGAATTTTTTCAACTTCAGGATCCAATGACATTACAACTGCCTTTCGTAAATTTTCGGCGTCGCCAAATTTTATGGGCAAAACGTAACTTTGCATTAACGCGCCGCCTTTTAATTTTGTAGTTAAAATATAAGTGGAGCCGTCTTTCATCAGATTTAAATTTTTAGTTTTTGCGATAATGTCAAGAATTTTTTCCGGTTCAGTATCGAAGATTGACATTGAAATTTTGCCGTCAACAGAATCATCAACAGAAATATTAATTCCGCCTGCGCGAGCAACCAACATAATCGTTGAACGTAAATCTGAATTGTGAACATTCAAAGTCATAGGCGCGGCTTGAACATTTGCCGCAATAAAAAAAGCTGCCGCAGTTGCCGACAGCAATTTTTTCATAGCAATTCCTCCGTTCAAAATTTTTTGGAAGGATTATAAATTTTTTTCAAGTCAATATCAAGTTTCAAATTCGGCTGACAATTTTCGCCCAATCGCCCGCCGTAAAAAAACTTTCTTCTGCAAAATTTTCCATTTCTAAAAATTTTTCGTACGGCGCGGCAAAACTCAATAAATTTTTGTCAAGAAATTTTCTTGCTGAAGGGTCGGTTAATCCTACGTAACAAAAATTTTTATCAGTCAAAGGATAAAGTACCGTTTGAGCACAACCCGCGCCAAATAAAATTTTTACGGTGTCATTTTGCGGCGAATTGTAATTTGCAAGCGTCACTAATCCGGAAAGTTGATCTGCATTCACTAAAAAAATTATAACTTCCGGCGTTTCATTTTCTGCCAAAATTTCAAGTGGTTTTAATAGCAAATATTTTTTACGTGGAGGCAATTTTTCAATTAGCTTGTTGGAAATATTTTCAATAAAATCCCGCGCAAATTCCGGCGTCTTTTTGTAGCGTTCACAACGTTCAGTATTTTCATTGCCGCAAGACAAAAAATATTCAATCCAACCGAGCGGATATTTTTCAAATCCGAGCCCTGCGCGCCCGCCAATGCAAGCAGTAGTTTCTTTAGAAAAAGCTACAGTTTTACCATTAGCGGCGGCGGCTAACATTGCGGCAACGCAACCCCATTTTCCTTTTTGAAACTGTAAGGCTTTTTCCGGCAATTCTTCAGATAGTAAAACTGCCACAATATTATTTTTCATTTTCAACAGATTTTTAATTTTGCTTTCCATAAAACTAACTCCTAAAATTTTAAAATTGTTCAAAAGTTGATTGAGTGGATAGACTTTGACAAAATTTTTGGAAAAAATCAAAGACTGCCGTATTTTTGCGGCGATTTTTTTTAGAAAATAAAAACCGTATCAGATAAATTTTTCTAACTCCTAAAATTTTAAAATTGTTCAAAACTTGATTGAGTAGATAGACCTTGACAAAATTTTTAAAAAAAATCAAAGGCTACCGTATTTTTGCGGCGATTTTTTTTTAGAAAATAAAAACCGTATCAGATAAATTTTTTCTAAAACCTAAAAAAGCCCCGCAAAACTGCGAGACTTGAAAATTTCAAATGTTGGTGCGTCCGGCGTGACTCGAACACGCGACCCACGGCTTAGAAGGCCGTTGCTCTATCCAACTGAGCCACGGACGCTTTTAAAAGCTTTTTTATTATAACGACAGATTTTTATTTTGTCAAATATTTATATTCGCCTTTCAAAAAATCCGTTAAAAAAATTTAATTACATTGACGATAATTAATTTGAGTGGTAAAATACACGGGCGATGAACTTTAGACTGTTTCGGAGGGAGGGTAGATAATCGTGGCTAACGAAGTCAAAGTTGGGAAAAATGAATCCATAGACAGTGCTCTCCGTCGTTTCAAACGCACCTGCCAACGCGCAGGGACGCTCGCTGAAGTTCGTAAACGTGAACATTACGAAAAACCCAGTGTCCGCCGGAAGAAAAAATCTGAAGCGGCACGTAAGCGCAAATATCGTTGATAAGGACTAAGGACTAAAGGCTAAGGATTAGGGAGTAGTGTTTTTTTATTTCTATTTCCTTTGCCCCTTTCTCTACAAAAAGCCGCTGTCTTCCTTTTGGATTGACGGCGGTTTTTTACATTGCCAAAACGAAGGGAGTATAAATATATTTTTTAATTCGGAAAAATTCTATAAAGAAAATCCGAATATTGACGATAAATTTAATTGGAAAGACTCAAAGAAGGGAGTATCATATAGCAATATGCCAGAAAATCAATCCTCCTCGGCGGCGAATAGAACAGGCGTTATTTCTGTATTAAAAGTCCTGCAACATTTTGGCGTTAAGGATTTGGAAAAAATTTACAATGAAAATCCCGATACTGACGATAAACTTGATTGGGAAAGACTTCAAAAGTTAGCGAAAAAATATAACGTCCGAAGTACAATGATTCGCCCTACTGCTGATGAACTGCGCGAAATAGAATATCCGGCAGTTGCCAAAATGAATGACGGCGCGTACATAGCGATAGGCAGCGCAAATGATGAAGTCTTGTTGATAATTGACCCGCGACAAAATAAACCCGTCGCAATGCCAATGAAAGAATTTTTGGAAAGTTGGTCGAATGAACTTTTAATTTTTTCAGCGGCGTTAAGTTGGACTTACTTTAAAAAGCGATTCAACGTTGACTGGTTTTTGAAAGTTATGAAACGCTACAAAAAACCGCTTAGCGAAGTTCTGGTAGCGTCATTTTTTCTGCAACTTATGGGAATTGGTTTCCCGCTAATCACGCAGGTTATTATCGATAAAGTTATTGGTAACGCCGGCTATTCTACTTTAACTGTTATTGGTACAGCGATGGTTTTATTTTTCTTTATGCAATCGCTGTTGACTTTAATCAAACAGTACGTACTCAATCACACGACAAACAAACTTGACGCAATTTTGGGCACAAGGTTATTTCGACACTTAATCGCTTTACCCCTGCCGTATTATGAAAGACGCCGCGTCGGTGATACTTTAATGCGTGTTGGAGCTTTAACTCAAATTCGACAATTTTTGACGGGCTCCGGCTTAATGACAGTTTTAGACGTATTCTTCTCAGTGGTTTTTATTGCGTTTATGTTTTGGTATTCAGTGCCGCTAACATTAATTGCACTTTGCGTAGTTCCGCTTTACCTTGTACAAAATATTTGGGCAGTTCCAATTATTAAAAGAAAAATTGAGGCTGTATGGCGTACCGGCGCAATGAATAACGCTTTTATGGTTGAATCAATTACCAATATTGAAACTATAAAAGCTCTTGCGATTGAGCCGCAATTTGTAAATCGCTGGGAAAATCTTTTGGCGCGTTATGTTCGTACAACTTTTGAAAATGTTAAATTCAATCTGACAATCAATGCTTTTAGCGGAATGGTGCAAGTTTGTATTTCAATGGCTATTTTGTGGTACGGCGGGCATATGGTTATGGACGGTTATTTTACACTCGGACAATTAATCGCCTTCCAAATGTTATCACGTCAAGCAATAGCTCCAATGACAAAACTTTTGACAATGTGGC
>CALGGV010000254.1 GCA_937915725.1 uncultured Selenomonadales bacterium | reverse complement strand
ATTGGGTTGGCGGCTTAGGAATTGTTGTAATTTTTATGGCGATTTTATCACAACTCGGACGCGGCGCAATGTTTATTCTTCGCGCAGAAACTACCGGTCCAACTAAAGATAGACAAATGCCGCGTATTCGCGACAACGCAAAGGCAATTTTTAGAGTTTACGTAGGTTTAACGGTAATTTGTGCAATTAGTTATTATTTGTGCGGGCTGAATATTTTCGCGTCGATAAATCACGCAATGACAACCATTGCAACCGGCGGCTATGGAATTTATAACAGTATGGTTAGCGAATACGGCAGCGTTCAGCTTGAATATTGTATGGCTTTTTTTATGATTATTTCAAGTGGAAGTTTTGCAATGTATGCTGTTGCATTACAGCGCGGCGTTGGTGTAATTTGGCGCAACGGCGAATTTAAAATTTATCTGTGGATAGTTTTTATAACTTCAGCGATAATTGCGGCGGATTTAGTTCTTCAGATGAATATGAGCGTAGAAAGTGCAGTGCGCGGCGCAATTTTTCATGTTGCAAGCTTGAGTTCGACAACGGGATTTGTTGCCTATGATTTTGACACTTATCCGCCAGTTAGTAAAGCTTGCCTGATGCTTACAATGTTTTTGGGCGGCTGCGCAGGCTCCACAGCGGGCGGCTTAAAAGTTGCAAGAATTATTTTGTTGTTTAAATTTTTAAGTTCAATCGTGAAACAAAAAATTCACCCGCAAATTTTAAGCCCTGTAAAATTAAACGGTATGATAATTGATAACGGCGTGGTTTACGGCGCGGCAAAATTTTTCTTTGCAATAATCGTAATGGATATTTTATTTGCGTTTGTAATGATGTTTGACGGAATTGGATTTGTGAACAGCGTATCAGTTAGCGTTTCAACAATGGCAAGCGTTGGACCGGGATTTGGAATTGAAGGCGCAACCAGCACTTATGCACTTTTGCCGGATTTCAGCAAATTATGCGCGTGCGTTTTTATGTTTTTGAGTAGGCTTGAAGTTTTTACCGTGCTTGTACTTTTTACGCCGACTTTTTGGAAAAGTGCCCGCGACGGCTGGTGATTTAGGTTTTAGGGGGTTAGGTGTTAGAGTAAGTTTACAAATGAAAGATTAGAAAGACGCCCGCCGCACTCCGTTTTTGATTGGGACTTTAAATTGCGGTAAAGTGAGAAAACGCGGCTGGAATTTTAAATTACTGTAACCTTAAACGCGAAAAACGCAGGCGGGCGAATGTTTTTCTTTGCTAGGCGTTTCTTTTTGCGCCAAAAAGAAATGCCGACTTGTTAAATTTTAAAACTTTGTAAAAAATTCCTAAAACTAATGCAAATATCGCCAAAACGGGCGAAAATTTCCACGACAACCCGCCTTGAAACTTTTTTGAAGGAATATTGATTTAAAGGGCAAAACCTAAGAATTCACTGATAATAAAAGGAACGCTGAACTGTACCGTAACCTTTCTCAACATGCAGATAATATCGAGATTTTCTGTGATAATCTTCAACAGGATTATTATTAATTTTTTCAGCATATTTTAAAGTGTTGGAGGCGTGCGGAGAAGTAAAGCCGAATAAAATTTTCAAATTTAAAGTTACCCCGCGTCGCGGCAAAATTGAATCATCTGCAATATTCAGCGGATAATAATCACGCCCAATTTGAACTAAAAGCATTGGCGGCACGCCCTTTACAAACATTCCGCCCTTAGGCATTGCCAACCAATAATTTCCGTCCGCCAATGGTATAAAATTTTCGTTTTCGTCAAAATAGCCGATTCCATTTGACGGGATAATTTCTTTGTGAAAACTAGGATCTGAATTTTTATCTGAAAAAATTACCGTACAAACGGCAAGTGCGAAAAAAAACGCCGCCGCCGCTAAGTACGGTTTAATTATTTTAGCTCTCATTTTAAAAAGTTCCAAAAGGCATACTAGCCGAATGTGCAGAAATATCTTTGATAATATCTTTTTCCGGCTTGCCGAGTACCCAACCCAAAGTTTTTATTTCAGTGTAAGTTGTAAGTTTTAATTGATTAGTTTCCTGTGGCTTAAAACAAAGTTCTTTGTAATATTCTAACGCTTGATTATATTTCGCTGTAATTTCCTGTTGCGAGCGCAATTTATTTGGCGGCTTGCGATATTTTGCCACTTCCTCCACAATATTATTTGCAAGCATTTCTGACATTTGAAAAACTCCTTTCATTCATTTTAAGGCAGTAGTAAAAACTCTTGCCTACTGCCTCTTTACTTTTGCCTAATTTTAAGTATTCCAAAGTTTTGCTTTTAAAACTTCATAGTAATTTTTGTCAGGGAATTTTACAATTTTTGCAACAGAGCGGGATTTTCTAACAACAACTTCATCATTGGGTTGAATTTTAATAATTTCTTGCCCGTCCAAAGTTACCATTAAATCACGATTCGCCTCAATTTTTATTCTAATTTCGTCATCTTCACTTACAACTAACGGGCGCATTTGAAAAGTATGGGCGCAAATTGGCGTTAAAAGTAAGGCGCGAATTGTTGGATTTAAAATTGGACCGCCCGCGCTCAAAGAATACGCCGTTGAACCGGTAGGACTGGAAATTATAACGCCGTCCGCCTTGTAATTCATCAAGTGAGTATTGTTGACGTAAGTACTTAATTTCAGCATACGCGCGCCGCCGCCTTTTGAAATTACCACGTCATTAATTGCGTTGCCAACAAATCTTTCGCCTAATTCGTTGCGAATATAACCGCTTAATAATAATCTGTGTTCAACAATATAATCGCCGACTAAAATTTTTCCCAGTCTACTTTCCAATTCCGGCGGCTCAATGTCAGCCAAAAACCCTAAAGTACCCAAATTAATTCCGCAAACAGGAATACCTTGCTCACGAAGTCTGCGGCAAACGCCCAAAAGTGTACCATCGCCGCCAATAGATAACGCCATATCAATATGAACACGTTCGACGCAGGGTAAGCCGTATTCTTCCTTACGAAATTGCCGCGCCTCGGTTGCAGGCATTACAAGTCTAACATTTTTATTTTTGTAAAAATTGAAAATCCTGTCAACAATTTCCCCTGCGCGCCGCTTGCTCATATTTGGAAAAACTGCTAATTGCAACATTCCCGCGTCAACGCCAAAAACCGTCCCAAAAATATTTTGTCTTGCCAAAATTTTCACCTCCAGTCAAAAAAATTTCCTGCATTATACCATTTACAAAATCGAATAGCTACATTTTTTGTAGATTAAAACCGGCAGCCTTTTTAAATCGATTTTAAGGCGGCTTTAAAATCTTTTTAATATAAATACTCATAAAAGTTGCTGAAGGGGGCTTGTCAGCAATTTTAGAGTATGTTAACAAAAGTAATATTAGAAGTCGCGTTATACGCCCGCCGCACTCCGTTTTTGCTTGGGACTTTAAATTGCGGTAACGTGAGAAAACGCGGCTGGAACTTTGAACTACTTTTTGCTTGACGCGAAAAACGCAGGCGGGCGAAAGATTCTTTCTTTGCCAGGCGTTTCTTTCTTCTAAAGAAAGAAATGCCGACTTGTAAAAAAAGAAAAATTTGTAAACAATTCCCCGCAAGTTTTACACAAAATTTGGGATTTTTTAAAACAAAAACCGGCAGACGAACATTCAACTGAAAGATTCAAGCGCAAAAAATCAAATTTAGAAAGTAAAAATATTCGCTTAATCTTTAAAAATGAAACTTTAATGAAATTATAAAATGTTCTGAAAATTAAGTTGACAGTTAAAAAAAAACGGTGTATTATTACTGCAGTTTTAAGATTATAAATTTTAGGTTTTTTAAATATAAGGAGGTATTTCTAAATGGCAGTAAAAGTTGCTATTAATGGTTTTGGTCGTATTGGTCGTCTTGCATTCCGTCAAATGTTCGCAGCAGAAGGCTACGAAGTTGTTGCTATCAATGATTTAACAAGCCCGAAAATGCTTGCTCACCTTCTCAAATATGATACCGCACAGGGCGGCTACTGCGGCAAAATTGGCGAAGGCAAACACACTGTTGAAGCTAAAGAAAACTCAATCGTCGTTGACGGCAAAGAAATTATTATCTACGCTGTAAAAGACGCAAAAGAAATTCCGTGGGGCAAACATGATGTAGACGTAGTTCTCGAATGCACAGGTTTCTATACCAGCAAAGAAAAAGCATCTGCTCACCTTGAAGCCGGCGCAAAGAAAGTTGTTATTTCTGCTCCTGCAGGTAACGATCTTCCTACAATCGTTTACAACGTCAACCACACCACCCTTACCCCTGATGTAAAAGTTCTTTCAGCTGCATCTTGTACGACTAACTGCTTAGCTCCTATGACGCAAGCTCTTCATAAACTTGCACCTATTCAGAGCGGCATTATGGCAACAATCCACGCTTACACCGGCGATCAAATGATTCTCGACGGTCCACAGCGTAAAGGCGACCTTCGTCGCAGTCGCGCAGGCGCATGCAATATCGTTCCTAACAGCACCGGCGCAGCAAAAGCTATTGGCTTAGTTATTCCGGAACTCAAAGGTAAACTCATTGGCGCGGCACAACGCGTTCCTACTCCTACCGGTTCAACAACCCTTCTCTTTGCAGTTGTTAAAGGCGAAGTTACCAAAGAACAAATTAATGACGCTATGAAAGCGGCATCAAATGAATCCTTCGGCTACAATGATGAAGAAATTGTTTCCAGCGATATTATCGGTATGAGATACGGCTCCCTCTTCGATGCAACCCAAACAATGGTAAGCCCAATCGGCGATGGCAACACCCTTGTACAAGTTGTTTCTTGGTATGACAACGAAAACAGCTATACCAGCCAAATGGTACGCACAATTAAATACTTTGCAGAATTGAAGTAATTTAAAATTGGCAAAAATCAACGCAGGTTTTACCCGTTGACAAAAACTGAACACGATTAAAAATGTGACGGCTCGGCTCTTCGTCAAATGTTGAGCCGGGTCGTTTCTAATTTAGCGGTAAATTTATTTTAGGAGGAATTTTTAAGTGGATAAGAAAAGTATTAAAGACCTCAATCTCAAAGGTAAAAAAGTATTCTTGCGCGTGGATTATAACGTTCCTATGGACGAAAATCAGAATATCACCAACACAAAACGCATTGACGCAACGCTTGAAACTCTCAAATATTTGCTTGAACAAGGCGCGGCTGTAATTATCGGTTGCCATCTCGGCAGACCTACTGAAGCTCGTGAACCAAAATTCTCAACAAAACCTATTGCGGCGAAACTTGCCGAACAGTACGAAAAAATTGTTGGAAAGAAAATTGAAGTTAAATGGGCTGAAGACTGCATCGGCGAACCGGCAGAAAAAGCAGCGGCTGAACTTAAACCCGGCGAAGTACTTTTACTTGAAAACCTCCGCTACCACAAAGAAGAAAAGAAAAATAAACCTGCATTTGCGAAAAAACTTGCCGCGCTTGCAGATATTGCCGTAAATGATGCATTTGGTATGGCGCACCGTGCGCACGCCTCAAACGTCGGTATTACTCATTTTCTCGAAACAGCCGCCGGTTTCCTTATGGAAAAAGAAATTAATTACATTGGCAAAACTCTTGAAAATCCGCAACGTCCGTTTGTCGGAATTATTGGCGGCGCGAAAGTTTCTGATAAAATCGGCGTCATTTCCAATATGATTGATAAAGTTGACACAATCATTATCGGCGGCGGCATGGCTCATACTTTCGACAAGGCTAAAGGCTACGAAGTCGGCACTTCACTTTTGGAAGCTGATAAAATCGAACTTGCAAAATCTTTGTTGGAAAAAGCAGAAAAGAAAGGCGTTAAAGTTGTCCTTCCTATCGATTTAGTTGTTGCCAATAAATTTGCGGCTGACGCTGAATTTAAAACTGTTCCTGTTGATCAATGCCCGGCTGACTGGATGGGACTTGACAGCGGCGAAAAAACTTCTGAAGAATACGTTAAAGCTCTCGAAGGCGCAAAAACCATTATCTGGAATGGACCAATGGGCGTTTTTGAATTTGATAACTTTGCAAAAGGAACGCTCGCAGTTGCTAAGGCTGTTGCTGACGCTACGGAAAAAGGAGCAATTTCAATCGTTGGCGGCGGCGATTCAATCGCAGCATTGAAGAAAACCGGTCTTGACAAGAAAATTTCTCACATTTCAACCGGCGGCGGCGCAACTCTTGAATACCTCGAAGGCAAAGTTCTCCCCGGTATTGATGCTATTGACGGCGTAGGACGCACTCCAATTATCGCCGGCAACTGGAAAATGAACAACACCATTAAAGAAGGTACTGCACTTGTCGAAGAATTAATTCCGCTCGTAGCAAATGCAAATTGCCGCGTTGTTGTTGCTCCTACAGCTACTGCGCTTGACGCTGTTGCAAAGGCGGTTAAAGGCACAAATATTCACGTTGCCGCGCAAAATGTACACTGGGAAGCAAAAGGCGCATTCACCGGCGAAATTTCAACCGGTATGCTCAATGAAATTGGCGCAGATTATGTAATTCTTGGACACAGTGAACGCCGCGATTATTTCGGCGAAACTGATGAAGGTGTAAACAAACGCGCAAAGGCTGCTTTCAACGCGGCTATTACTCCTATTATCTGCTGCGGCGAATCTTTGGAAATCCGCGAATCAGGCAAATATATTGAACACGTTGTCAATCAAATTAACGCGGCGCTCGAAGGTTTCAAAGCTAACGAAGTTAAAAAATTAGTCATTGCTTACGAGCCTATTTGGGCTATTGGTACAGGCAAAACTGCTACATTTGAACAGGCTGAAGAAGTTTGCAAGGCTATTCGTGAGGCTGTTGCAAAGAAATTTGATCAAGAGGCAGCTGATGCAATTCGTATTCAATACGGCGGCAGTGTTAAACCTGCAACAATTAAAGACCTTATGAAACAACCGAATGTTGACGGCGCACTTGTCGGCGGCGCATCACTTAAAGCTCCGGACTTTGCAGCGATTGTCAATTTCTAATTTTTAAATAATTTTGATTAGTAAATAAATCAAGCCGCCCTACTGGGTTTTAGGGGTTAGGGCGAAAATCCTAATTCCTAATTTCAGGAAGGCGGCTTTTACTTAATTTGAAAATTTATGAAAAAATTTTTTCTTGCCGTAATTTTTACTTTGACAATTTTTTTTACTCCTGCGCGAAATTGTGAGGCAACCGATATTTGGGTTGAAAATTGGAGCGCAGAAAATATTGACATTTACATAATCGAAGAAACAATAAAAAATATTTCTGCCGAAAATAACCGCGCTTTTTCAGTGTCAATAAAAAAAGTTCAAAATAACCAACTTTTAAAAACTCTAAATTATACTTTCAGCAAATTTGAAAATGATTTTTGGCGGTATGAATCAAGCGAAATGGACGGCGAACATTTAACGGTTGTAATTCCGCGCAATCCTATTTTTGAATTTTGTATGAAAAATTTGGGCTTGTCTTATCAAATTGAGGATTATTGGTATTATTGATTTTTACAAAGGAGAGATACGAAGATGGCAAAAATTAAACACGCGCCAATTTGTTTGGTAATTATGGACGGTTGGGGAATTGGCGACCCAATGGATAAATACAATGCAATTCAAGTTGGAAATACCCCCGTGCTTGATGAACTTGCAAAAAAATATCCAAACGCACAACTTCAAGCGTCCGGCGAATATGTTGGACTTCCCGACGGGCAAATGGGCAATTCTGAAGTTGGACATATGAATATTGGCGCAGGGCGCGTAATTTATCAGCCGCTTACAAAAATTACAAAGGCTATTCGTGACGGCGACTTCTTCAAAAATAAAGTTTTAAATGACGTTGCAGATAAAGTTATTGCAAGCGACGGCGCGTTACATTTATTCGGCTTACTTTCGCCCGGCGGCGTTCACAGTCATACAGATCACGTTTACGGCTTGTTGAAACTTGCGAAAGATAAAGGCGTTAAAAAAGTTTATGTACACGCATTTTTGGACGGGCGCGACGTTCCACCGAGTTCAGCGATTGATTATCTTGCAGCACTTGAGGAAAAAATCAAAGAAATTGGCATTGGACAAATTGCCACAATTTCCGGCAGATATTACGCAATGGACAGAGATAAACGTTGGGATCGTGTTCAAAAAGCGTATGACGCCATTGCAAAGGCTGACGCGCCGAAAAAACCTGATTCTGCAACTGCTATCAAAGAATCCTACGATAACAAAGTTACTGATGAATTTGTTATTCCTGTTGTTATTGGCGATTATGACGGCGTTAAACCGAATGACGGAATTATTTTCTTCAATTTCCGCCCCGACCGCGGACGTGAAATGACGCACGCCTTTACAGATGATAAATTTGAAGGTTTCCCGCGCGTCGAAGAATTGAAAAAAGTTCCTTTCGTAACAATGGCGCAGTATGAAGAAGGCTTAAATGTTACCGTTGCTTATCCGCCCGAAACTGTTTCAAACGGACTCGGCGAAACTATCAGCAAAGCCGGCTTAACTCAACTTCGTATCGCTGAAACTGAAAAATATGCTCACGTAACATTTTTCTTTAACGGCGGCGTTGAGGAGCCGTACGCGGGCGAAGATAGAATTTTAGTACCGTCTCCAAAAGTTGCAACTTACGATTTAAAACCGGAAATGAGTGCGCCTACAGTTACTTTGAAAGTTGCGGAGGCTATTCTTTCTGAAAAATACGATTTCATAATTTTAAATTACGCTAACGGCGATATGGTCGGGCATACAGGCGTTATGAAAGCGGCTGTACAAGCTGTTGAAACTGTCGATGTTTGTGTTGGTATTTTTGTCGAATGTATGAAGAAAGTCGGCGGCGAAGTTATCATTATTGCAGATCACGGCAACGCCGATAAAATGTTTGACTACGATTTAAAAGAGCCGTTCACTGCACATACAACTAACCCTGTACCGATTATCGTTGTTTCTGATAGAGTTGCAAAAGTTGAAAGCGGCGCACTTTGTGACGTTGCGCCAACACTTTTGACGCTTGCAGGTATGGAAATTCCCGCAGAAATGACAGGCAAAAATCTTGTTACAATGAAATAAAACTATGAAAAAATTAACTTTAATTACGGCGGTTTTAATTTGTATGTATGCAACGGCGGCGTTTGCTTATACTACGCTTTTTGTTGTAAACTGCAGAGAATCAATCACGCTTAGAGCAGACCCTTCAGTTTACGCGCCGGAACTTGCACAAATTCCACTTGGACAAGCTGTAAGTTATCTTGGAGACGCAGGCAACGGTTTTTATAAAATCAATTATGACGGCTTGATAGGATATGCACTCTCGCAGTATCTTTCTTCGCAGTCGCCAAATAATTCTGCGCGTTATGGAACCGTTGTAAATTGCCGCCAATCAATCACGCTTAGAACTTCGCCTTCAATTCACGCGGAAGAAATTATTCAAATACCGCTCGGGGCGCGTGTACGTTTCCTCAGCGGCGCGGCGAATGATTTTTTCAAAGTCGAATATCAAGGTTTGACAGGTTACGCCCTGCGTGCGTATATCGAACTGGATTAAAAAAATTTTTGAGTCGTTGCAATTTGCAGCGGCTTTTTTTTATTGGCAAAAAATTTTATAATATACAAAACTATAAAAAAGGTGAAGCATTCAATGAAGAAAAAATTTTGTCTGCTGATAATTTTGGCAATGATTTTTACAGGTTGCGGCAATGAAACTGTTGAAATTGAAAAAATTCCCTACGTCAAAACTCAAAAAGTTGTTCCCGCAAGCGTCAGCACTGAAAATATTTATTCCGGTACAGTTTGCGGCAGGTATGAAACAAATATGGCGTTTCAAGTCGGCGGAAAAATTTTGAGTCGAAATGTTGAAGTCGGAAATTACGTAAGAAACGGCGATTTACTTTTGACGATTGATTCAAAAGATATTTTACAACAGGCTAATCAAGGCGATGCTCAAGTAAATTCCGCACTTGCGCAGTTGAAACTTGCCGAAAATAATTTAAATCGTTACAGGCAACTTTTCAATGAAGATGCAATTTCAGCCGCCGTGCTTGACCAATATCAAACAAATTATGACGCCGCCCTTGCAAACTACAAAAACGCGCAGGCAGTAGCCAGGCAAAGTCATAACGCGCTTGCTTACACGAATTTAACCGCAAATACAAGCGGCGTAATTTCTGCAATAAATGTTGAGGCGGGGCAAATTGTTTCGGCGGGGCAAACTGTTTTAACTTTGGTACAAACTGATGAACTCGAAGTTGAAATTAATTTGCCGGAAAACAAACTTTCAGAAATTAAAATTGGCGATAGTGCGGAAATTTCTTTTTGGGCAAATTCAGAAAAAGTTACAGGGATTGTGCGGGAAATTTCGCCAATGGCAGATTCAACCGCGCGTACTTATCGTGTTAGAATTTCGTTGCCTAATCTGCACGCGGAAATTTATTTGGGAATGACTGCAAGCGCGGCTTTTCCTTCAAAAAATTTAAGTTCAAATTATTGTATCTTGCCGCTGTCAGCAATTTATCAAACCGGAACTCAATCTCAAGTTTGGATTGTTACAGCTGAAAATAAAACCGCGCTGAAAAATGTTATTGTACAAGAATTTGAAAATAATGAAGTTTTAGTTAGCGGCTTAAACGCGGGCGAAATTGTTATAACGGCGGGCGTTCACAAACTGCGCGAAGGACAGGAAGTAAGGATTAGGGGCTAAGGGCTAAGCAATGAGAAATTTAACTGAAGTATCTTTAAAAAATCAAAGTCTCGTCTGGTATTTTATAATTTCGGCGGCGATAGGCGGGATTTTTTCATATTTAAATTTGGGAAGAATGGAAGACCCCGCGTTCACAATTCGGCAAATGGTAATTTCTGCGGCGTGGCCCGGCGCAACTGCCGAACAAATGACTTTGCAAGTTACTGATAAACTTGAAAAAAAAATTCAAGATACGCCCGGTTTAAAATTCATAAAAAGTGAAACGCGCGCCGGACAAACTGTAATTTACGTTATGCTGAAAGATGAAGTGCCTACTGAAAATATCCGCCCTACGTGGCGTGACGTGCGCAATTTTTGTGAAGATATTAAAAGAGATTTACCTTCCGGCGTTTACGGTCCTTACTACAACGACAGATTCGACGACGTTTACGGCTCCATTTACGCAATTACCGGCGAAGGTTTTAATTATGAGGAACTTAGACAGCAAGCGGAAAATATTCGCCAAATGTTGTTGAATGTACCCAGCGTTCAAAAAGTTACATTGTTGGGCGTTCAATCCGAAAAAATTTATGTTGAAATTGAACAGTCAAAGCTTGCCGAATTGGGAATAAGCCCGCAAGTTATTTCTTCAACACTTCAACAACAGAATCAAATGACGCCCGCCGGTGAAATTGAAACTTCAAGCGATAATGTTTATTTGCGCGTAACGGGAATTTTTAACGACGTTGACTCAATAAAAAATTTGCCTGTAAACGCGGGCGGTAAAATTTTTAGACTTTCTGATATTGCAAAAATTGAACGAAAACCTATTGAGCCTGCAGAGCCGAAAATGTTTTTTGAAGGTGAACCGGCTGTAGGAATTGCAGTTTCAATGGAAACGGGCGGTAATATTTTGACTTTGGGCGAAGATTTAAAAAATTTAATGAACGCCGTACAAAATGAATTGCCCGTCGGACTTGAACTTCATAAAGTTTCAGATCAGCCGCAAGTTGTCAAAGATTCAATCGGCGAATTTGTCGAAACTTTAATTTTGGCGATTGTGATTGTTTTAAGCGTAAGTTTTTTAAGTTTAGGAGTTCGCACGGGCTTAGTTGTGGCGGGTTGTATTCCATTAGTTTTAGCGGGAGTTTTCGTTGTAATGTACGCCGCCGGAATTGACTTGCACAAAATTTCGCTCGGCAGTTTGATAATTGCGCTGGGACTTTTGGTTGACGATGCGATAATTGCGGTGGAAATGATGAGCGTACAACTGGAGCGCGGCTTAAGCAGATTTGACGCGGCGTGTTATGCATTTCGTGCGACGGCAAAACCAATGCTCACAGGAACTTTGATAACTTGTGCGGGATTTATACCGGTTGCATTTTCAGACGGGCTTGCAAGTGAATTTTGTCGTACACTTTTTCCGGTAATTTCTACGGCGTTAATTTTGTCGTGGATTGTTTCGGTAATGGTTGCGCCACTTTATGGTTACCATATTATCAAAATTGAAGTGAAAAAAGATTCTGAAGGAAATTTGGAGCAATACAATACAAAATTTTATAAAATTTTTCGCGCAGTACTGGAAAAATTTTTGACGCACAAAAAATTTGTAATTTTGGCAACGATTTTAATTTTTGCAGTTTCACTTGGCGCAATGAAATTTATCAAGCAAGAATTTTTCCCGCCGTCAATTCGTCCGGAAATAATTTTAGATATGTATTTGCCAAATGGTTCATCGCTTGCGGCTACTGAATTTGAGGCGCAAAGACTTTCAGATTTTCTCAAGCAACATTCTGAAAAAATTGCAAATTATTCTTATTACGTGGGCAGAAATTCGCCGCGCTTTGTTTTGACTGTAAATCCCGTTGCAGATTCAGATAATATTGGACAATTCGTAATTGTGGCGAAAGATACTGAAACGCGGGAAATTTTGGCGGCGGCGATTGATAAAGAATTGGCTGAAAATTTTCCAAATGTACGGAGCAACCTTCGCTACATTCAAACAGGACCGCCGGCAGATTATCCGATAATGCTTAGAGTTTCCGCGCCGACAATTTCAGAAACTAAAGAACTTGCAAAAAAAGTTGTGGCGATTGTTGCTGAAGATAAAAATAATTTCAACGTTCATCTTGACTGGAGCGAAGAAAGCAAAATTATGCATCTTGAACTTGACCAAGATAAATTGCGAATGTTAGGCGTTACAAGTCAATCCGTCGCGCAGATTCTTTACACTGAAATTACCGGCGCAACTGCCGCGCAATTTTACAGCGGCGATAGGACGATTGATATTGATTTAAGAATTGCAGCTGATGACAGAAAAAATTTATCGCAGTTAAAAAACTTGCCAATTTATTTAGGCGCGGCTGGCTATGTTCCACTTTCACAAATTGCAAAAATTTCTTACGCGGCTGAAGACGGACTTATTAAAAGGCGTAACCTTTTCCCTTCAATAATGGTACAGGCAAATATTAAAGAGGGCACGTCGAATGACGCCACAAAAAAAGCTTATGAGGCAACCGCAGAAATTCAAAAAAATCTTCCGCCAGGTTATTCCATTGAGGTTGACGGCGCGTTAGAAAACAGCCAAACTTCACTAAAATTTTTATTGAAACCTGTACCGGCAATGGTTTTTATAATAATGACGCTGTTAATGTTCCAACTGCGCAGCTTAAAACAAATGATTTTGACGGTTTTAACTGCGCCGCTCGGTTTAATTGGCGTGGTGTGGGGAATGCTTTTAACGGGTTTTCCGCTGGGATTTGTAGCTTATATGGGAATACTTTCATTATCCGGAATGATAATCCGAAATTCTGTAATTTTAATCGACCAAATTAACAAGCACGTAGCAGACGGCGAAAAACTTTGGGACGCAATAATAGATTCAGCGATTTTAAGATTTCGCCCGATAATGTTGACGGCGGCGGCGGCGATTTTGGGAATGATACCGCTAATGCTGAGTAATTTTTGGGGACCAATGGCAATAGCAATAGCAAGCGGGCTTTTAGTGGCGACGATTTTAACTTTGCTTGTACTTCCCGCAATGTACGCTTTTGCCTACGGCATAGGCAGTAGGCAGTAGGCAGTAGTTTTAAATTTCATTTCCTCTTGCCTCTTTACTTTTGCCTTATGCCTAATATTGACAAATGTTGTATAATAAAAAAAATTTTCCGGAGGTGGAAAATATGAACATTTTAAAGACAACAATTTTGATGGCGTTGCTTACCGGCTTAATGGTAGCGATTGGCGGCGCAATAAATGGCAGTACCGGCGCAATAATTATGCTTGCAATTTCTCTCGGTATAAATTTTTTCAGTTACTGGTTCAGTGATTCAATAGTTTTAAAAAGTTACAACGCGCAGGAAGTTTCAGAAAATAGCGCGCCGCAACTTTTCAACATTGTAAAAAATCTTGCGCAAAAAGCAGAATTACCAATGCCTAAAGTTTACATAATTGACAGCGACGTGCCAAACGCCTTTGCAACCGGCAGAAACCCCGACCACGCGGCAGTTGCAGTTACAACGGGAATAATGAAGGCGTTAGATTATAACGAAATTTCCGGCGTACTCGGACACGAATTGGCGCACGTCAAACACAGGGATATTTTGACGGGGACTATTGCCGCGTCAATGGCGGGCGTAATTTCAATGATTGCAAATATCGTTCAATGGGGGGCGATTTTTGGCACGCGCTCCGACAATGACAACGGCGGGATTTTCGGCACGCTTGCAACGATTATTGTTGCGCCTATTGCCGCGTCTTTGATTCAAATGGCAATTTCTCGCTCCCGTGAATATGACGCTGATAAAACCGGCGGCGAACTTTGCGGCGACCCGCGCTATTTGGCAAGTGCGCTTGAAAAAATCGAATACTATGCACAAAGAAACACGCTTGAAAATTCTACAACTTCAACTGCACATATGTTTATTGTCAATCCGCTTGAAGGCTCCAAAAAAATGTTAAAAAATCTTTTCTCGACGCACCCTGCAACCGAAGACAGAATTTTAAAACTCAACGAACAAGCGCGGGAAATGCATTTGTTAAACTAGAGAGTTTTATAAAGCTATACTAAAAAAGGCGCACAGGACGTGCGCCTGCGCGGCTTGCGTAGCAAGGCGTGCTCTCTAAGCGTAAATCGCACGGATGCGATTTCAGCGGGTTGTTTTCTTTCTTTGGTACTTTCATTTCTTTTGCGCCAAAAGAAAGAAAGTACATTCATAAAATAAAAATTTTCAAATCAAAATTTAGCTTTACCGAAAATGCGCCGTAAAGCCCCCGAATTTATTCGCAGGGATATAAGGCGCGGTATTGTCGAATAAAAATTTTCTTGTTAAAATAAAAAAACTGGAGGGGCAAATTTTTAGCTGTAATGGCGGCACTCCAGTATCAAAAAAAATTTGGTTGGGGCATCAACCCTTGCAGGAGGCATCGTAAGACCTCTTTTAGAGGCTAATGCTGTTAATCGCAGAATCCCCTGCCTAAGAGAGCACGCTTGCTAACGCAACCGCGCAAGACGTGGGGAGTATGTCAATGACACTGCCTAATTGAATGACATTTTCTGCAAAATTTATGACGGCTTGACGATGAGTGGCAATGATAATAGACCTGCGCGAAGAAATTTTTTTCAGCAGTTCTAAAACTTTTTCTTCAGTTTCAAAATCTAAGCCCGCCGTCGGCTCGTCCAAAATTATCAATGACGAATTTTTTAATAAAGCTCGAATTAAACCCAGCCGTTGGAGTTGTCCGCGGCTGATTTTTTGTGCTGATTTTAAATCTAATTTCAAATTCAACTCGGCTAAAAATTTTTCCAATTCTGAAGTTTCCAACTGCCCAAACATTGAAAAATTTTCTGAAAGTGTGGCGTCAAAAAGTTTTGGAGCTTGCGGCATGTACGCCACTTTTGAAAACAATGATTCACGTTGAAATTTTGAAGTCGGCAATTCGTTAAAAAAAATTTCGCCGCCCGTCGGTAAAATTAATCCCGCCAAAAGTTTTAGCAACGTCGATTTTCCACAGCCACTTTCGCCGATTATCGCCGTAATTTTTCCTGCGGGTATTTTTAAATTTAAATTTTCAAACACGGGCGATTTTTTTTGCGGGTAAAAGTAGCTGACATTTTCCAAAAATATTTCCGGCGGCAACCGCAATTTTTCTATCGCAGAAATTTTTTCATTTTTAATTTTTAAAAATTTTTCAAGCCGTTCAATAGACATTTTTACCGAAATTACCACGTGAAACATTACGCCCAATTTTCGCACGGGCGCAAAAAATTCCGGCGCAATTAACAGCAAAAATAACGCCGCCTCAAATTCCACGCCGCCCGCAATTAATCTTAATCCTAAAGTTACTGCAACCAGTGCGATTGAAAGTGTTGTCAATAATTCCAATGCGAATGACGACACAAACGCCAATTTTAAAACTTCCAAAGTTGCAAGCGAAGATTTTTCTGACGTCAATTTTAATTTTTCTGCTGCCGCGTCGATTCTGTCAAAAATTTTCAAAGTTGTTATCGCCGCCAAAATTTCTTTGAAGTCGCCGTTTAATTTTTGCAATTCCGCCCACGCTCGCGCAGATTTTTTTGATGTTGCAGTTCCAATTAAAAAAAGAATCAGCGGCGAAATTGGCAATGTTACCAACAAAATTACCGCCGTTATCCGGTCTACAAAAAACGCACTTAACAAAAACAGCGGCAATAAAATTATCACGGAAAAAATTTGAGGTAAAATTTTGGCAAAAAATTCGTCCAGCGTTTGAACTGTTTCAAATATTAGTGTTAAAAGTTCGCCACTTGAAATTTCTTTGTTGAAAATTTCGGCGTGTAAATCTTTTCGTACTAAATTTTGAAATTTGGTTGACAGTTGCAAAATTTTCTTCGCGCAGGTTGCAGAAATTAAAAATCTTACAATCAACGCCGCCAAAAATAAAAATCCTCCAGCCGAATTTATAAAGCGTACCAAAAAATAAGCCGCGCCCAAAATCGCCGTGCCTTCAAAGAATTTTAAAATTGCAATTTCAACGAGAGCTTTTTTGTTTTGCCGAAAAAAGTTTTTTAACGTGACTATCAATCCTTGTTTTAGTTTAGTTGTTAACGATTGTAACTAAAAAATGTTGACTAAGAACGACAACGCTCAATGCCGTCAAGGATGACGGCTCCGGAACCCGCCGCGCGCAGGTCACGTGATGTGACCGCACTTGCGCGGCAAGCGTTTTTCTTTGGTACTTTCTTTGTCGCGACTGACAAAAGAAAGTACATTTAAATAAAAAAACTTGACCTATTTTCAAATCGAATATCAATCTTTTCGGCAGATTATATCACAGCTTGCCAAAGGAAATAATTGGTGTTAAAATTTCGGCGAAAATTTAAGGCAGGTGTACAATGGTAAAAGAATTTGCAAGGGCGAAAATAAATTTGACGCTGGATATTTTGGGCAAACGCGCCGATGGTTATCATGAAGTTGAAATGATTATGCAAACACTTGAGCTTGCTGACATTGTCGAAATTGAAACGGCTGACGAAATTACTTTGAAAATTTCCGGCAATGATTCACTTCCTACCGACGAAAAAAATTTGGCTTATCGCGCAGTTTTGGAAGTTCAAAAATTCTGCGGAAAAAATTTTGGCGCGTCGATAAATTTAACTAAAAAAATTCCTTCGGCGGCAGGATTGGCTGGCGGCAGTTCAGACGCGGCGGCGGTTATTCGCAGCTTAAATAAAATTTACAATTTAAATTTGTCCGTTGCCGAAATGTTGGAAATTGGCGCAAAAATCGGCTCGGACGTTCCATTTTGTATAATCGGCGGTACTTGTTTGGCAAGCGGGCGCGGCGAAAATTTGACGCGGCTAAATGACTTAGATATTTTTGACGTGGTACTGATAAAACCGCACGGCGAAATTTCTACAGCGTGGGCTTATAAAACCTACGACGAAAATATTTCAAAAATTCATCCGCCAAATTCAGAAATTGTTAAACTTTTGAGCGAAAAAAATTACAGCGCGGCTTTTCAAAAATTTTTCAACGTACTGGAGCCGGTTGCAATTAAAAAAATTCCTGCGATTGAAACTTACAAAAAATTTCTCATTGACAGCGGCGCAAAAGTTGCAATGATGAGCGGCAGCGGTCCGACGGTTTTTGCGTTTGCAGATAATTTTGACGCCGAAAAATTCAGCGGCGACGCGCAGATTTTTATTACAAAAACTTTTCAGAGGGTGATTTAAAATGGCAAGACTGCAACCAATAGATTTAGATACATATCAGCCGTTGAGGGAGGCGGTCTGCGAAACACTGCGCGACGCCATACGAAAAGGAATTTTGGAGCCGGGAGAAAGATTAATGGAAGTGCAACTTGCTGAAGAATTGGGAATAAGTCGCACGCCCGTTCGTGAGGCAATTCGCAAATTGGAGCAGGAAGGTTACGTAATTATGATGCCGCGCCGCGGTACTTACGTTTCGGATATTTCCACAAATGACGTTAAAGAAATTTTTGAAATTCGCTCTGCACTTGAATCGCTTGCAACGGGCTTAGCCGCGCGCAGAATTGAACCCGACGAACTCGAAACACTTCAAAATTTGTTGATTGAAATTGAAGGCTACATTGCCAAAAACGATATGGAAAAAATCGTTGAAACAGATATAAAATTTCACGGCTTGCTGTATCAAGTCAGCCGCAATGAACGCCTTGTAAATATTATCAACAATTTGAAGGAGCAATTAGCGCGTTTTCGTACGCTGTCAATGTCATATCCCGGCAGGTTGCAGGAAACTTTGGAGGAACATTCAGAAATGGTTGAGGCTATTGCAAATGGCGATGTAAGTGCCGCACGTGACGCCGCTGAACACCATATGGAACGCGCAGAAAAAACTTTGCTTAAAGCTATGCGCCGTGCAAAAAATAAAGACTAAAGACTAGGGATTAAATACTAAGGATTAAGTAATTTCCCTATTACTTAAAATTTGGGGGCTTGAAAAGTTGGAAACAATAATTTTAGCGGCGGGTAAAGGCACCCGTATGAAAAGCAAATTGCCGAAAGTTTTACACAAAGTCGGCGGAAAACCTATGTTACAACACGTTATCGACGCGGCAAAATCTGCCGGCTCCACTCGTGAAATTGTAGTTATAGGTTCCGGCGCAGAACTCGTTCAAAAAAATTTTTCTGACGTTGAATTTGTAATGCAAAATGAACAACTCGGCACAGGGCACGCCGTTTTGTGTACCAAAGAAAAATTTGCAAACTCTAAAGGTACTGTGCTGGTACTTTGCGGCGATACTCCGCTTTTTACCGGCGAACTTTTGAAAAAATTCGTTGAAAAACATTTAGAATCAAACGCCGCAGCTACAGTTTTAACCGCCGAAATGCCCGACGCTACAGGTTACGGCAGGATTATTCGTGAAGATGACGGCACTTTCAAAAAGATTGTCGAACATAAAGACGCCAACAGCTACGAACGCCAAATTTCTGAAGTAAACGCCGGAATTTATTGTTTTGATATTCAAAAACTTTTTACCGCCCTTGCAAGCGTTAAAAATGAAAACGCGCAGGGCGAATATTATTTGCCGGACGTTTTGACCATTTTAAAAAATGACAGCGAAAAAATTAACGCCTTTGTTGTTGACGATTACCGCCAAACTTTAGGAATTAATTCCCGCGTTCAACTTGCCGAGGCTGATAAAATTCTGCGCCAAAGAAAAAATATTGAACTTATGGAAAGTGGCGTTACGATTCTTGACCCCGCGTCAACTTTTATTGATGCTGATGTTGAAATTGGACAGGATACGATTATTTATCCTAATACCTACCTTGAGGGCAAAACAAAAATTGGCGAAAACTGCGCGATAGGTCCAAATTCCCGCTTTACAAATATGATTGTCGGCGATAATGTTCAAGCGCAATTTTGCTACTGCCACGACGCCGAAATTTGCAACGATGTAATTTTGGGACCGTATGTTCACATTCGCCCAAATTCCAAAATCAGTAACAAAGTTAAAATCGGCAACTTTGTCGAAGTCAAAAATTCAAATATCGGCGAAGGCTCCAAACTTCCACACCTTCAATATATCGGTGATACTGATATGGGCGCGGGCTGTAATTTGGGTTGCGGCACAATCACTGTTAATTATGACGGCAAGAAAAAATTCCGTACAACCATTGGCGATAATGTTTTTGTCGGTTGCAATTCAAATTTGGTTGCGCCGGTAACTGTTGAGGACGGCGCGTACATTGCCGCCGGTTCTACCATTACTGAAAATGTTCCTAAAAATAATCTGGCTATTGCGCGTTCACGTCAAACTAATATTGAAAATTGGAATGACAAGCGTAAATAGGATTTAGGCAGTAGGCAATAGGCAATAGGTAATAGGTAATAGGTAATAGGTAATAGTGATAGTTTTTTTGGTTTTATTTTAAGGAGCTTAAGAATGAAAATAATTGTTTGGATTCAAGGTGTGAATCAAAATAGGGGGGGGGTAGAGCTTTTAAATCCTGCGGCAAGGATTTTAATTCAGCTTTACGGCAACCTTAATACACTAGGCTTTATTGCGCCGCCCGGAATTGGTTTAAATGGAATTCCTGCTATAACTAAAGAGGATTTAAAAAATCTTGACTTCGATTTAATTTTGGTTACAGGGGCTGATACGCCGGTTTTAATCACAAGCGCACAATCTAATTTTGTAAAAATTTTAAAAGAGGCAAAAACTTTAGGCATTGACGAAAATAAAATTATACTTGACCGCGTTGTTTGCGTGCCGAATTTTACACTTGAAAAATATAAAAAACTGCGTCATTCGCAACTTTCGATTTTATCAATGAATTGTTTTGGAGGTTTTTGTTATCACAGATTCGGATTGCCGTTCCTTTCTCCAACAATCAATATGAAAACTACTGATGAAGAGTTTGTAGAATTTTTGAAAAATCCTATTGAAAATATTAAATCAGAAATAAAATATATCCGCACTGAAAGAAATGAAGGGCTTAACATTGATTATCCTGTGTATCAAATTGCTAACGCCGCGTGGCAAATGAATCATTACGGCGACGCAAATATTGCTTACAGGAAATGGTGTGAGCGCAGCTTTAGAATAAATTGGTTTAATATTGTGGTAGCAATGCATACAGATAAACCGGAAGTTTTGGCTGAATTTGATAAACTTCCCTACTCAAAAAAAGTTTGTTTCGTGCCTTTTAAATCTGATTTAGACTCTGCTTATTGTATTGACATTTCTAAATATCAAGCAGATTTTAGCTTGATTGTAAATAACATAGCAAGAGGCTGGATTTTAGAATGTGATATGTGGGATTTATTACTTTACGGCAAAAAAACCAAATTAAATTTTTAAAATAGAAAGGGTTAAGAATGAAAATAATTGTTTGGATTCAAGGTGTGAATCAAAATGGGGGGGGGTAGAGCTTTTAAATCCTGCGGCAGGGATTTTAATTCAGCTTTATGGTAACCTTAATATACTAGGTGTAATTGCGCCGCCCGGAATAAATTTAAATGAAGTTCCAACTATAGCCAAGGAAGATTTAAAAAATCTTGACTTCGATTTAATTTTAGTTACCGGTGAAGACACGCCCATGATAGTTACAAATACTCAATCTAATTTTGTAAAAATTTTAAAAGAGGCAAAAGCTTTAGGAATTGATGAAGATAAAATTGTACTTGATAGAGTTGTTTGTGTTCCAAATTTTACGCTTGAAAAATATAAAAAACTGCGTCATTCTCAACTTTCAATTTTATCAATGAATTGTTTTGGAGGTTTTTGTTATCACAGATTCGGCTTGCCTTTCCTTTCTCCAACGATAAATATGTTTACTTCAGATATAGATTTTGTAAAGTTTTTGAAAGATCCTGTCAACAACATAAAAAAGCAATTAGTAACGAAAAAAATTACTAAAGGGGAACAAAAAGATTATACTGTATTTATGCTTGGCGATATTGAATGGGATATGACAATTCATTATAAAGACGAAAATGTAGCTTTTAGAAAATGGTATTCACGTTGCCTCAGAATAAATTGGTTTAACTTGTTTGTTACAATGTATACTGAAAATCCTAAAATTTTGGCTGAATTTGATAAACTGCCCTACTCAAAAAAAGTTTGTTTCGTGCCTTTTAAATCTGATTTAGACTCTGCTTATTGTATTGACATTTCTAAATATCAAGCAGATTTTAGCTTGATTGTAAATAACATAGCAAGAGGCTGGATTTTAGAATGTGATATGTGGGATTTATTACTTTACGGCAAAAAAACCAAATTAAATTTTTAAAATTGAAGGGGATAAAAATGAATATAGTAATTTGGATTCAAAGTGTAAGCCGGAATATGGGGGGGGGTGGAACTTTTAAATCCTGCGGCAAGGATTTTAATTCAGCTTTACGGCGAACTTAATGCACTCGGTGTAATTGCACCGCCCGGAATAAATTTAAATGGAGTTCCAACTATAACTAAAAAGGATTTAAAAAATCTGGACTACGATTTAATTTTAGTTACCGGTATAAAGGCATCACTTGTTCCAATTTTAAAAGAATCCGAAACTTTAGGTATTGATATTGATAAAGTTGTGATTGATCGTACTGTTTGCGTGCCAAATTTTACGCTTGAAAAATATAACAAACTTCGTCATTCTCAACTTTCGATTTTATCAATGAATTGTTGGGGAGTTATTACTTATAATACACTGGGCTTACCGTTTTTATCGCCAACAATTAATATGGTCACTAGCAACGAAGAACAATTTATACAATTTTTAAAAAATCCTATTGAGAATATGGAAAAGGAATTCAAATATCAAAGGTCTTATTACAGCCAAGAAGATAAGATTAATCATCCTATATTTAACCTTGGGGAAGTAGAATGGCGGTTGATTCATGATGATGCCAAAAATTTAGAAAATATACTTCAAAATTGGTACAAGCGGCGTTACAGGATAAATTGGTGTAATAGTTTGTTTGTGATGAATACGAAAGATCCTGAATTACTAAAAAAATTTGATAGAATGCCTTTAGCTAAAAAAGCTTGTTTCGTGCCTTTTGAAACGGATATTGAGTCTGCTTTTTATATGAATCCCAAAAGATATGGTACAGATCAATTTAATAATTCTGTTTTATGTTTTGCAAGAGAAACCCCTTATTGTTATGATATTTGGGATTTATTACTTTACGGCAAAAAAACACCACTAATAGATCAAAAATAAAATTTTTTCGTGCATATAAAATTCTTGCCGAAAATATTTAATTAAACCCTAACCTTAAAAATGGAGGAGTTTTGAGATGGAAAATAACTTTACGACGGCGAATCTTTGTTTGATGACGGGCAATGCAAATCCCGAGCTTGCAAAGAAAATCGCTGAATATATCGGCGTAGATTTATTTGAAACTTTTGTAGGAAAATTCAACAACGGCGAAACTCAAGTTATGATAAAGGACAGCATACGCGGCAAAGATATTTTTATAATTCAGCCGACAAGCCAACCTGTCAATGATAATTTGATGGAACTTTTGATAATGGCGGACGCTTGCAAACGCGCCTCAGCAGGAAGTATTACAGCGGTTGTTCCTTATTACGCTTATGCACGCCAAGACAGAAAGACACGCGGGCGCGAGCCAATTTCCGCAAAACTTGTAGCAAATTTAATGGTTGCCGCGGGTATGACACGTGTTTTGACAGTTGACTTGCACGCCGGACAGATTCAGGGATTTTTTGATATTCCGGTAGATCATTTGGCGGCGGCTCCGGTTTTTGCAGATTATTTCAACGGGCATGACTTTGGCGGCGAATTAGTTGTTGTATCGCCGGATTTAGGCGGCGTTACTCGTGCAAGAATTTTGGCAGATTTTCTCAAGGCTCCAATAGCAATTATTGAAAAACGCAGACCACGCCCGGGCGAGGCTGAAGTTATGAATATTATCGGCGACGTTAAAGGCAAAGTTGCATTAATGATTGATGATATTGTTGACACGGCGGGCAGTCTTTGTGAAGGCGCAAAGGCTTTAAAACGTCTCGGCGCAAAATCTGTACTTGCCGCTTGTTCGCATGCTGTACTTAGCAAAAACGCCGTCGAAAAAGTTAATAATTCTGATATTGAAAAGCTTGTCATTACAGATACAATCACATTACCGCCGGAAAAACAATCCCCGCGAATTGTTGTATTGTCAATGGCGCAATCAATCGGCGACGTTATTTTGAGAATTCAAGCTAAACGTTCAGTCAGTCAACTTTTCAGATAAGGGTTAAGGATAAATTTATTTTGCGGCTTTTTTAGATTTACAGGTGAATAGGGGGCTAATGATTAATAATTAATTATCCATCTAAAATTAACCACTAATCGTCTAAATTTGCCGCTTATTTTTTTTAATGATATAATTCTTCAAATTTAAGACAAACAGCCCTTCTCGTCGATATTAGGCGGCGTAGAATCGATGTTAGGATATTTGGGAGGAAAAAAATTTTGCTGACATTTTTAATGGTTTTAGATGCGATAATTTCAGTTGCGTTGATAGGCGCAATTTTGGGACAAGAGGCAAAATCCGGGGGAATGGGCGGAATGGACGGCTCATCAGACGCGGTATTTTCCGGCAAGGCACGCGGAATTGACGCACTTTTGGCGCGTGTTACTGTAGTTTTGGCGATACTTTTTGCGATAATCACGATTATTATTGCACGTATGATTTCTTAGGGATTAAGAATTAAAAATTAAAGAGTAGGGAAAAAATTCCCCCTAGTCCTTAGTCCTTAGTCCTTAAAAAGGGGACGTTTTATGATTATTGAAGGTGCGGAGCCGTTTTTATTGAAGGGCGGCTCTGAAGGTATTTTATTGATTCATGGTTTTACAGGTTTACCGGCTGAACTTTTATTAATTGGAAATTTTTTAAATCGCGCAGGTTATACAGTTTTGGGCGTGCGATTAGCCGGACACGCTACGAACGAATTAAATTTGATGAAAACCAACAATGAAGACTGGTTTAATTCTGTGCTGGACGGCTACGCAATTTTAAAAGGCTTGTGTGAAAAAATTTTTGTCGTGGGACATTCTATGGGCGCGCTTTTAACTTTAAAGCTTGCGTACTTTCGCAAAGTTGAAAAAATTGTTACGCTTGCCGCGCCAATTTTTATCGACGAAAATTTACATTTGGAGCATTTACCGCCGCGCAGTGAGTGTAAAGATTTTTCATTCATTCGCCCGCACAGAAAATTACAAAATGTACCGCCCGCTGTCAATAAAACTTATCGCAAAATGCCCTATATCAGCATTCATGAACTTGTAACTTTGATTGAAGAAATAAAAATTTTGTTGCCGAAAATTACGACGCCAATTTTGATAATGCACGGCACAGAAGATCATACTGCTCAACCAAAAAGCGCGGATTTTATTGAAGAAAAAATTAATTCTGTACGAAAAGAAAAAATTTTTGTGGATAATTGCGGACACTTGATGCCTTTGACAGAAATGCGGGAAATTGTTTTTGAGGAAGTGCTGAAATTTTTGGAAGGGAATTAATTTTTTAGGAGTGCATCATGAGTAGTTGGTCTTCAAAGGAAATTATTAAAATTTTGAAAAAAGACGGCTGGTTTGAAGTAGATTGTAAAGGCGACCATCATCAATTTGAACATAAAACTAAGAAAGGTAAAGTAACTGTAACACATCCTGTAAAAGATATTTCTGTTAATTTGGCTAAAAATATATTCAAACAGGCAGGTATAACTGATTATTGAGGAGATGATAAAGTGAAAGATAATTACATATTTCCGGCTATATTTAGCAAAGATGAATGTGGCTTTTCAATAGAATTCCCTGATTTACCCGGTTGTTTTTCTTGTGCAGACAATATGGAATTGGCACTCAAACGCGCTAAAGAGGCAATGCAACTTCATTTGTACGGAATGGAAAAAGACGGCGACGAAATACCAGAACCAACTCCAATATTTGAAATAAATACAGAGTCTAATGAAAAAGCAATGCTTATAGAGGCGTGGATGCCAACTTTTAGGGAACAAATGAATCAACAAACAATCAAACGTAAAATAAAATTACCAAAATGGCTTGATGAAATGGCGCGGCGAGAGAAAGTAAATTTATCTGCTTTTCTTGAAGAATCACTGAAAAAATATTTGGGCGTCACAGATTAATTTTTGAAAGGAGCAAATTAAATGGCTTACAGCGGCGATGATTATTGTTTTGGTTGCGGTACAAAAAATCCAATAGGCTTGCACTTGAATTTTGAGCCTATCGAAGATAAAGTAGTTGCAACAAAAATTATAGCTAAAGAATATCAAGGTTACTCAAATGTTGTACACGGCGGAATAGTAACAACTTTGCTTGATGAGGCAATGGGAAATTTCATTCAAAAAAAATACAATGAACAGGCAATGACAGGGCGGCTTGAAATTCGGTACAAACATCCGACGCCCGTTGAAACAGAATTAAAAATTTCGGCGTGGCAAGAATCACAGCGCAGAAATATAATTTTTTTGAAGGCGGCAGTTGAAACGCCGGACGGTACAATTACAGCGGAGGCAACGGCAAAATTTGCGGTGGTATCGTTAAAATGAATGTTGAAAAAATTTCTAACACTGAAAATATTTCTGAAGGCGAAATTTTAATTGGCAGAGTTCACGGCACTAAAAAAAATTTCTGGGTAAAAATCAGCGGCAGTAAATCAAAAATTCAAATTAAGCGCAAAAATATCAGCGGCGAACAACTTCGCACGTGGCGCAAAGATAAAATCCTTGTTGCAATAAAAATTTTGTCCGCAAAAAAATTAATCGGGGAAATTGTCTCAACTGTTGACGATTCAAAAATTTCCGCGCTGATTATAAAACATGGCGTTGTTGAAAAATTTCCCGCCAATGTAAAAAAAGCCGCGTCAAAAATTGAGTACAAGCCCAGCGAATACGAAATTTCACAACGAATTGACAGGCGCAATTTGGAAATTGTGACGATTGACGGCGAAGATGCAAAAGATTTAGATGACGGCGTTTTTGCAGAAAAAATGGACGGCGGCTACTTTTTGGGCGTGTACATTGCGGACGTTAGCCACTACGTCAAAAATAATTCTGTACTTGACAAAGAGGCGTTTGAACGCGGCACGAGTATTTATCCCGTTGATAGGGTTGTACCAATGTTGCCGATTGAACTTTCAAACGGTATTTGCAGTTTAAATCCCGGCGTCAATCGCCTTGCTATGGCTTGCGAAATGATTTTAGATTTAAGCGGCAAGGTTACAAGCTACCAAATTTTTCCTACGGTTATAAAAGTTTTTCGGCGGCTTAGTTATACGCAGGTTAATAAATTTTTTGACGGCGAAACTTCAGAGCTTGAGGACTGTGCGACGAATTTAAAAAATTTGTTGGAAGTTTACAACTTAAGAAAAAAAATTCGTACTGAACGCGGCGCAATAGATTTTGAAATTCCGGAACTCAAAATTACTCTAAACAAGAAAGATATTCCAATTAAAATCACAAAAAAAATTCGTGGAATTGGCGAAAAGATTATTGAAGAATGTATGCTTGCCGCAAATGAAACCGTAGCCGAGCATACCGTAAAAAATCTTATACCGAGTTTATACCGCGTGCATGAAAATCCCGACGCCGAAAAAGTAGAAAATTTTAACCGCCTGTTGGGGCGTTTCGGCTTGCATATTCCAATTTCGATTGAAAGGGAAATTCAACCGTTACAGTACCAAAAAGTTTTGGAAAAAATCAAAGAAACGCCCGCCGGAAAAGTTATTTCCGGTTTGGCACTTCGCACAATGCAACAGGCGCGTTATTCTTCAAAAAATCTTGGGCATTTTGGACTTGCCGCGCAGTTTTACACTCATTTTACTTCGCCGATTCGCCGTTATCCTGATTTAATTGTTCACAGAATGTTAAAGGCAACACGTGAAGAAATTCCAAAACTTGCCAACAAACTTGATGAAATTGCAAGGCAGTCTTCAGAACGTGAACGCCGCGCGGTTGAAATTGAGCGGGAGGCGTTAGATTTAAAGTGCGTCGAATTTATGAAGGGCTTTTTGTTGCAGAAATTTGACGCGGTAATTTGCAACGTTACGAATTTTGGATTTTTCGTGGAACTGGAAAACGGCGCGGGCGGGCTTGTGCCGGTTGCAAGTATCAATGACGATTATTATAATTTTATGGAAAATGAATTTGCGCTGATAGGCAAGCACAAGGGCAGGATTTTTCAAATTGGCGACAAAGTGCGCGTGCAACTTGTTCGCGCAGATTTAAATTTACGTCAGTTGAGTTTTGAACTTGTTGAGGGCGTAACTGACGACGAATTAATTTTCGAGGTTTAAAATGGAAAGTGCAAAAAAATTATTGGCGCAAGGAAAACCATTTGAGGCTTTAAAAATTTTGAAAGAAATTTTACCAACTGTTGAAGATTCAGAAAAATGGCGCGTTCACGAATTAATAGGCGCGGCTTTTCACGATTTGGCAGATGCTGAAGGCGTCGCGCAGGCTTACTTAAACGCGGCGAAAACTGATACAATTTTGAGAATGCAAAGGACACACTTTTCAAATTATATTTTTGCATTGCATTACCTGCCCAAAATTACGGCTGAAAATTTATTTGACGCCGCGCAAATTTATAAATCTTTGTACCGTGAAACTAAAACTTTGACGCCGTTAAAAAAATCTTCAAAAAAAATTCACGTTGCCTACATTGCGCCGCACTTTTTAGATTCTGGCGCCGCAAGATTTTATGAAAGTCTTTTGACTGATTATGACAGGGAAAAATTTTTTGTAACGGCGTGGAGTTTATCGGCGCGTGAAGATAATTTTACAAAAAAAATTCGCCGTAATGTTGACGGCTTTTTTTGTATGGAAGAAATTAGTTTTGAGGAAACCGCGCTTAAAATTCGTGACAGCGGCGCGGATATTTTGTTTGATTTGGGCGGGCAGACTGAAGGCGGCGTGACTTTGCAAGTTGCCGCTTATAAACCTGCGCGAGTTCAAATTTCCGGCGTTGGATATTTTGACACGACAGGAATTTTAGATTATTTTTTGACTGATAAATTTTTGGCAACTGAATATTTTACTGAGCAACTTTTGAAGATTGAAAATGCCTTCGCCTTCACTCCGAACAAAAAAATTTCAACCGCCAAAAAAACTATCCCACTATCACACCACCACACTACCCAACTAACCTTCGGTTGTCTGAATAATTTTATGAAAATCACGGACGAATATTTATTGACAGTGAAAAAAATTTTGTTGCAAGTTCCAAATTCAAAAATAATTTTTCGTGATACAACACCGCTTGAAAGTAGGCGCGTTGCACTTTTGGAGCGGCTGAAAAATTTAGAAATTCCACGCGCTGAAGTTTTTGTCGGTGAAGATGATTTTTTTGACGATTACGCGCAGATTGATTTAATTTTGGATACATTCCCCTACAACGGCGGGGCAATGACTGCACTTGCAATTTATATGGGCGTTCCTGTGTTGAATTTGCGCGGCGAAATTCACTTTTCAAAAGTTGGAGCAGATATTTTAAGAATTGCGGGGCTTGAAAATTTTATCGCAGAAAATCTTGACGAATACATAAAAAAAGCAGTCGAATTTAGACGGCAAGAAATTTCTACCGGCAATTTGACTGACACTAAAAATTTTGTTGACAGCGTGTATAAAAAATTTTGGAAGGTTTTAGGCGTTGAATGAAATTTTAAAATTTGTGCCACCGAATTTTTCAAGCAACGCGGCTTTAAGAATTATGGGGCTTGAAAATTTTATCGCCAAAAATCTTGACGAATACATAAAAAAAGCAGTCCAATTTAGACGGCAAGAAATTTCTACCGGCAATTTGACTGACACTAAAAATTTTGT
>CALGGV010000253.1 GCA_937915725.1 uncultured Selenomonadales bacterium | reverse complement strand
GAAATTATTCAGCCGTAAATTTTTTCAAGCCAAAATGAATTGCGCTTGCCTTACAAATTTTTTCACATTCGCCAAAATTTTTCAGTCGTAAATTTTTTTCAAGCTAAAATGAATTGCGCCCGTCTTGCAAATTTTTTCACATTCGCCGCAATAAATACATTCAGCCAAATTTTTTTGACAATTCGGCTTGACATTCATTTTACAAATTTTACTGCAACGCCCACATTTCGTACAAAGTTTTTCGTCAAAACTCAAGCCGTAAACGCTGTAACGATTCAACAGCCCGTAAATTGCGCCGAGCGGACAAAGTATCCTGCAAAAAAATCTGTAAATCATAACACTTCCCAAAATCGTTACAAACAAGATGGAAATTTTCAAAGTAAAAAGTTCGCCCAAAATATTTTTAAATTCTGCGTGCGTGGCGATTATCGGTAAGCCCGCCTCAAAAGTTCCTGCCGGGCAAATGTATTCACAAAAAGCCGGCGCGCCAATTCCCGCGTAATTTGTCAAAGTTGCAGGTAAAATCAGCACAAAAATTATCAGCACAAAATATTTCAGATAAATCAGCCGCCGCCATAATTTTAATTTTCGACAGGGGATTTTGTAAAGCAATTCTTGAAAAAAACCGAACGGACACAAAAAACCGCAAATAGCACGCCCAAAAATTACTCCAATTAAAAGTAAAAATCCTGCAACATAAAAGCTGAACTTAAAACCCGCCGCGCCGCCTACAGCTTGCAACGCGCCAATAGGACAGGCAAAAGTTGCCGCCGGACAAGAATAACAATTTAAAACGGGTGCGCAGAAATTTTTTAAATCACCCTTATAAATTTTGCCCGTGAAAAAATTCCCAACGTGCGGATTCATTAAAAAAATTGACAGCAACTGAATAAATTTCCGCTTTTCCATTATCCCAGCCCGATACATTCAAGGCAAATGTTGACTGCTTTTTTTAACACGATTGAAACTTCTCCGCGTTCAATTCCATACCAAATGAAAATTGCCGACGTAAAAATTATCGCTAAAGTTTTTTTCATTTTAAGTAAGCCGCAACTCTAGCCTTGTAGCTGTCAACATCTGCGCCAATTACCGGCTCGCCAATTAAATTTCCCTGCGCGTCAACAAAAATTGTTGTTGGTACCGCGTCAACTTTTTGCAGATATTGATTAATTTCGGCGTTTGGCAAAATGTTTACAAAATTTGCATTAGCCTCGCGCAGAATTTCTTTTGCCGCCTCAATCGATTCATAATCGTCAACGCCTTTTGCATCGCAGACAATCCCTATAATTTGTGCGTCGTCCGGCATATCTTCTGCCCATTCGCCCAATTCCGGCATTTCATCAATACACGGCGGGCAAAATGTTCCCCAAATATTTATCACGGTAATTTTTTTCTGTGCAAAAATATTATTTGTAACAGTTTCATTGTTTAAATTTAAAGTTGAGAACTGCGGAAATTTTTCGCCGGTAATTTGAACTGCCGCCGCCGAAGTTTCAACTTCTTCATCTAAGCAACCGCTAAAAATTAAACCCGTTGCCAAAATTCCTACACCTAAAATTTTTCCTAATTTCAATTTTAACACTTCCAAAATAAAAATTTAATCGCCGTATTATAAAACTTTTTTTTGCAATTTAAAAGAGTCAACACCGAGACCGGCATTGACTCCGAAAAAGTTTTTGATTGAAATTTAAAGCTTATGCAATTCCTGCGCCGTCAAGAGCAGAGCGAACTGATTTAGCCGCGGCGTAAAGTTTTTCAAGTTCTTCATCAGTAAGAGCAACTTCAAATACGCGCATAAGACCATCAGCGCAAACCATACGCGGCAAGGAAAGTGCAACGTCTTTAATTCCGTATTCGCCATTGAGAATAGCGGAGCAGGGCAGAATGGTATGTTCATCGTAGAGTACGGATTTAACGAAACGAACAGCCGCCATAGCAACGCCGGTATTGGTGAAACCTTTTTTGTTAATGACGTCATAAGCAACGTTAATGAGTTCCTGTTCAACCGCTTTTTTGTCGAGTTTGTCTTCATGGTGGAAGTATTCGTCCAATTTTTCAAGCGGGAAACCTGCACAACCTGCAGTTGACCACGCAACAAAAGCCGCGTTGCCGTGTTCGCCGAGTACATAGCCGTTGATATTTTTAGGATCTATTTCGTATTTGTTGGCAAGGATACGGCGGAAACGATAAGTTTCAAGCATTGTGCCTGTACCGAGAATCAAATTACGCGGATAGCCAATTTCGTCTGCAATTTTGCTGACAACATAAGTTGCAACATCAAGCGGATTAGTGATAAGAATGATAACAGCCTCTTTGGTGTGTTCAGCAATAGCACGGAAAACGCTATTCATAATTTTTGCATTGGTGCCGGCAAGTTTAAGTCTGTCCGGAGTTTCGCCGGGGCGAATTGAAGGACCTGCGCAAATGATAACAATGTTAGCATCTTTACACGCGCTGTAGTCTGCGGTTGCGCGGAATTTAATATTTGTGCTGTAAACGCAAGCTGTAGCGTGGCTGGAGTCTGTAGCCTCGCCCCAAGCTTTATCTTGATTGAGGTCGATTAAAACAATTTCAGATGCAAGCTGGAAGTCTGCAAGTTTATTGACGACGGCTGAACCGACGTTAGAAGTACCGACGACGACGATTTTTCTGCGATTGCCCATTAAAAATTCCTCCCTTAAATCTAAAAAAACTTCGTGGGGATTTTCCCCTTAACTGTTACAAAGTTTAAAACTTTTCTGATTATTCGTCAAGATATTTTCTGAAATTTTTTAATTTATAAAGCTTGAATTTTATCTAAAAATGATTTACAACGTAGCGATAAATACTGTTGGCAACGGGCGAATAAGAATTTACAAATCCTTCATAGCCTTCAGAATTTCTGTAATAGGGGCTGCCGTTTACAGGGTAAAAATAATAGTCCAAATAATCGTAACCTGCGCGAACGCGACAGTTGAAAGAATACGGATGATAATTTTTGATAACTACGGTGTTGGTAAGCAGATAAACTGCGGAGCCGTCGCTGTAATTTCCAACATAAATTTCAGCGGCTTGAGCTTGAGAATTTTGCCCGCTGACAAAAATTAAAACAGCCGCCAAAATCATTACCGAAAAAATTTTTTTAACCATTTTGAAACCCTCCCTAGAGTATGTTTATAAAAGTTAAGATTAAAAGGCGCATTAGACGCCCGCCGCACTTCGTTTTTGAAAAAAGAAATGCCGACTTGTTAATTATTTAAAATTTGTAAACAACTCCTAAAATTATTTTCCATATCATTATAACTTTGTTAAAATTTTTTGAACAGTGTATAATTATAAAAAAATTTAAGGAGTAAAATATTTTGAGAGTTGAATTACCGTACTTTAAAATTGGAAATTCTTTGGGCGGTCAGCAGGATTGGTTTCCTGAATATATGATGAGAATTGGCGGTTGTGCCGCCGTTACTGCCTGCGATTGTTCGATTTATTTTGAACTGTATAAAAATTTGCGCGGGCTTTATCCTTTTGACGTAAAAAATATTTCCAAAAATGACTATATAAAATTTTCTAACGTGATGAAACCGTACTTACACCCGCGCTGGCAGGGAATTGACAAGTTATCGATTTACATTGACGGCTTTACACAATTTTTGCGCGACAGAGGCGAAAATAATTTACAAATTTTGGGCTGGGAAGGACATCAAGATTTTAAAGCAACGCATATGGTTTTAAAATTTCAAATTGACAGCGGCTACCCTATTCCTTGTTTGACGCTGTATCATAAAAATCCACTCCTGCGCGATTATGTTTGGCATTGGTTTTTATTGACGGGCTATGAAGTTATTGACGATAACTGGAAAGTAAAAGTTGTTTCATACGGCGTGGCGCGTTGGTTTGATTTTGATATGTTATGGGATACGGGATTTTCAAACAAGGGCGGCTTGATAGTTTTTCAATAACTTACATAAAAAAATTTTTTGTGATAAAATTTTTAAGGATTAAAGGCTTTTCCTTAGTCCTTAGCCCTTAGTCCCTAGTCCTTAAAAAAAGGGGGAATTTTTTTGGTAAGACAGAAATATTTGACGATACCGGCAATGGTAGGATTTATAACATTTATGAATATTTACCCGCCGTTGGCAACTGATATGTATTTACCGGCACTTCCTGAATTGGGAAAATATTTTGGCGCGGCTGAATTTTTGGTAGGCTTGACGCTTACAATTTTTTTCTTAATGTTTGCGGTAAGTATGGTAATTTTCGGACCTTTAAGCGACAAGTACGGGCGAAAACCAATTTTAATTTTTGGCGCGGTAATTTTTACAATCGCCTCAATCGCCTGTGCGACGGCAGCGAATATTTATATTTTGCTTGCAGGAAGATTTTTTGAAGGTGTAGGTTCCGGCGCAATAATCACGGTTGCAACAACGATTATCAAAGATTCATTTCGCGGCAAATTAATGACAAATATTTTGGTAATAACTCAAGCCCTAACCGTTATAGGACCAATGGCGGCTCCGCTACTCGGCGGCTTTTTGCTTAGGTTTACGGATTGGCGCGGCGCGTTTTATGTTTTAACATTGGTTGGCGCAATAAATTTAATTTTGGCGTTATTGTTCACAGAAACTTTACCGAAAGAAAAACGTTATAAAGGGAGCGTCTTCGATTCAATTTTACTTTTGAAACAAGTTGCGAAACAAAAATATTTTATGACAGTTTTAATAATGTTCGCTCTGTTGTCCTTGCCATTTATGTCATATTTAAGCGTGTCTTCATTTGTGTACATTGACAATTTCGGCTTGACGGCGCAGGAATACAGCTACTTTTTTGCGGCAAATGCTTCAGCGGCGGCTCTGGGACCGATGTTGTACTTAAAATTAAAAAATTGGATGTCAAATGAACGCTTAATGCAATTTGTATTTTTAATGGCGTTGATTAGCGGCGTGGCTGTAATTTTGCCGGGACATATCAGCGCGTGGGCGTTTTTATTTTCCTTCCTGCCGTTTACTGTAATTGGAACGGTTGCGCGTCCTTTCGCAATGGAAATTTTATTGAACCGCGCAAAAGAAAATGTTGGCACGGCGTCTTCAATGATAAATTTTGTACCGAATATTTTTGGAAGTTTAGGAATGGCGTTGGGAACTTTGCCTTGGGGCGATTTCGTAACGGGGCTCGGCATAATTATTTTGGTGGCAACCGGTTTATCCATTATTATGTTCAGGAAAGTTGGAGAAATTTAAAAATTTTAACGGCGGCAAATACAGCCGCTTTTTTTTGTGCTATAATTTAGAGAATTTTTTAGAGGTTTAATTGATTTTGATAATTCGTGAAGGCAAATTTACAAAATGAATAGCTGCGAATTCTTTCAATTTTAAGGAGTGAAAATTATTCTTATGGAGGCAAGCTACGAAAAAAGAATAATAAATCAGGAGCCCAAAAATAAAGGCTATTACCCGCTACGTCCAATGCAAAGTTGGCTTGTTGATACTCATTTTTATAAAGCAAAATCGACAATGATGAACATAGGAACTTTTTATAAATTTCCACCCGGCGTTGACTTAGAGCGGCTCATTGGCGCAATTAACGGCACTTTAGAAAATAACGATATTTTTCACTGCCATTTTGTTTTCCACCCCGAAACTTGCGATCTTTGCCAGCGTTTTGACGGTGAAATTAATCCGGTTATCTTTGAAAAAATTTCTGATAAAGAATTTGAAGAACGCAAAAAATTTTTGAAACACCCTTACAAATTGATTAATCAGCCGCTGTACAGAATTTATGTTTTTGAAACTCCGACGGCTCAATATTTGTACTTAGATTTTTACCACGCAATTATGGACGGTATGTCAATCAGCCTGCTTTTCGGCACTGAATCTAAGTTGCGTTATAAGGGCAGAGAAATTAAACATAAGCCGCTAAATTACGCAGATTATATTTTGGAAGAAATTAACAATCCGCCCGAAAATTTAATTGAAGGTAAAAATTTTTTCGCCGAAATGCTTAAAGATTTTGATGAAAAAAAACATTTACCGCCGCCTTCCGCGCCCGCAAATGCTAGACCTTTTGAGTTAAAATATTTTTCAATAAAAATTGACAATATTAATAAAAATTTCTTCAATCAAAAAATCTGTGATGAAAATATTTTCTTCCTTGCCGCGTCAATGCTTACCATTGCCAAAACTTCCGGCGCGAACAGTTCAGTTATGAGTTGGTTACACAGCGGACGCTATACCGCCTCCGAATCCAGAATTATGGGTAATATGATTGAACAATTTCCTGTTGCGTGGAACTTTGAAAAAGATTTAACTGTTGCAGAATTTTTTAAGGGGCTTGAAAAAAAAATTAATGACAGTTTCAAATATCGGCGTTCGTTGGGCGAAATTTATAAAAGCGGCTTACAGGACGACTGCGCAACTTTTATTTTTCAGAAAAAAATTTATTCGGCGTCGATTGAAGGCAAAGAATTTGAAACTGTCGAATTACCGCAAAATGAATGGTCAGCTGCCGAAAATTCACTTGACATTGAAATTAATCTTTCTTTTGACGAAATTTATTCTTTATTTTTGGAATATGATGCAAGCAGATATTCAGAAACTGCAATGAAAAATTTTTCTGACACTTTTGAAAAAACTGTTGCAAAGTTGCAGGACTCAAAACTTTTAATCTCAGAAATTCTGAAGTGAAAATTTAAGCCGCCATTTAATTTGAAAATTCGGCGGCGTTTTTATTTGACAGGAAATAAAACTGTGAATAAAATTTCATTGGCGAATTTATCAGATATTAAGGAGAAATTTTATTGGATAAAATTACAATAATAGTGCCGTGTTACAACGAAGAGGCAGGAATAGATTTTTTTTATCCGGAAGTTCAAAAACACGTTGAAAAAATTCCTAACTGCGAATTTTATTATTTGTTTGTAAATGACGGCAGCCGCGACGGTACGCTTGAAAAATTGCGTGCACTTGCCAAAAAATATCCGAATGTTTCATATTTGAGTTTGTCCAGAAATTTTGGCAAAGAATCTGCAATGATGGCGGGGATTGATTATGCCGAAGGCGACGCCGTAATAATTATGGACGCAGATTTACAACACCCCGCGTCAAAAATTTCTGAAATGGTAAAATATTGGCGGGAAGGTTACGACGATATTTGCGGCAAGCGCGTTGACAGGGCGGGCGAAACGTGGCTTAAAAGAACCTGCGCAAATATTTTTTACGCCCTTATGAAAAAGTTCAGCACTTCCTACGAAATGCAAAAAAATGTTGGAGACTTCAGACTTTTAGATAAACGCTGTATCGAGGCTTTAAGATTAATGAGAGAAAATCAGCGATTTACTAAAGGGCTTTTTACGTGGGTTGGTTACAGAAAAAAAGAATTTCCCTTTGAAGTTCAAGAGCGCGTAGCCGGTAAAACAAATTGGAATTACATTGCGCTTTTCAATTTGGCGATAAAGGGAATGACTTCATTTACAACTGCGCCGTTACACATAATGACATTTTTGGGAATAACAATTTCATTTGGGGCAATGGCTTACATGATTTTTATTATAGCAATGGCGTTAATTTATGGCGACCCTGTTGCAGGTTATCCGACTTTAATGACGGTAATTTTATTTTTGGGCGGTATGCAAATTTTGGCGTTAGGAATTATTGGAGAATATCTTAGCCAAATTTTTCACGAAACTAAAAACCGTCCAATTTATCTTATTGACGAAATGAACGGCTCCAAAATGATTTATCATCACGGTATTTACACTGAACGGGATATAAGGATTAGGGACTAAGGACTAGGGGCTAGAGTATGTTTACAAATGGAAGATAAAAAGGCGCGTTAGACGCCCGCCGCACTCCGTTTTTGCTTGTGACTTTAAATTTCGGTAACGTGAGAAAACGCGGCTGTTACTTTAACTTATACCGCGTTAAACGCGAAAAACGCAGGCGGGCGTCGATTCTTTCTTTGCCAGGCGTTTCTTTCTTCTAAAGAAAGAAATGCCGACTTGTTAAATCTTAAAAATTTGTAAACATGTTCTAGGGAGACTAGGGGCTAAGGAAAAAATTTTTTATCAAAATATTTTAGAATGGAAGATTAATAAATGAATCGTAGAAATTTTATACGCAATGGTTTAATCGGTGTGGCAGGATTAGCGGCTTTAAGCGGCGGCGGAATTTTTTATTATATAAATCGCCCGGAATTTGGAAGACTGCCGAGCGGCGCACGTCTGCAAAAAATTTTAAATTCGCCGCATTACTTCACAGATCATTTTGAATGCTTAACGCCGGTACAAGTTATGGCTGAAGATGAAACTGACAAAGAAAACCGCGTTATTGCCACGTTGAAATTTTTATTCGGCGATAAATCAGCATTAAGCCCGCCTTTTCCAATTCCCAGCGTTAAAACTAATCTTAAAGAATTACCGCCAAATTTAGATTGCGCAGTTTGGATGGGGCATTCAACGATCTATTTGCAACTTGCCGGTAAAAAAATTTTGCTTGACCCTGTTTTTTCAGACTACGCCTCGCCGGTATTTTTTATAAACCGCGCCTTTGAAGGCAGTAACATTTACACGGCTGAAGATTTTCCGGAAATTGATATTTTGGCAATAACTCATGATCATTGGGATCATTTGGATTACCCGTCGATAATGGCGTTGAAACCGAAAATTAAAACTGTACTTTGTCCTTTGGGCGTTGGAGAATATTTTGAACAATGGGGTTTTCCGCTTGAAAAAATTATCGAAGAAGATTGGGATTCAGTAATTGAAATTGGAAATAATTTAAAAGTGCACATTTTGACAAGCCAACATTTTTCAGGGCGAATGTTGAAACAAAATCCTACTGAATGGTGCAGTTACGCTTTCATTACTCCGAACAGAAAAATTTTTTGCAGTGGCGACGGCGGCTACAGCAACCATTTCAAAAAAATAGGCGAAGTCTTTGGAAATTTTGACTTCGCTTTTATGGAAAATGGACAATATAACAAGGCGTGGCACGCTATACATTGCTTGCCAAATGAAACTGCTGATGCCTCTGAAGATATTCACGCAAAAAAAGTTATTCCAATACACGCGGGAAAATTTGCATTGGCGCGCCATGCTTGGAACGATCCCTACAAAGATTTAACCGCCGAAAGTTTTAATAAAAGTTACAAACTTTTGACGCCGCAAATTGGAGAATTAATCGACTTTACGCAGGAACAAAATTTTTCGGCGTGGTTTAATTAATTTGCTCAAAATGCCCTCTAAAATCGATTTTAAGGCAGGTTTAAATCTTTTTGATAATTTTATATTAAAAATCTTTGAAGGCTTTAAATTTTGGCTATAATCGCCCGTAAATTTGAAATTAAAATTCAATAACATTTCCTGAATCATCAAGCGGTTCAAGTAACAGAAAAAACGCACTTAAATCGACGTGAAAAATAACTTTGTATTCTTCATCTTCATCGGGCGATTCATTGCCTTTGAATTTGTTGCTGTACAAAAGTGAGACGGCGTGGCAATAATCATTAACTTGATCGTTGTACACGTCAATTTTTTTACTGCAAACAGCCTCTTGAAATTGAAAAGTTGTACCGGCGGGAAAGTATCCTTCAATAAAAACTTTCGCCGGCAAATAAAAATTATCTTCCACAAATGGAATTGGAACTTTGGAGCGGAAGAATTTTCCCTCAAAATCAAACGATTTTATCATAAAATTTCACCGAAAACGCGCCGAGAAACCCCCGTCTTTAGACGTGGGGAGGTAAGGCGCATAATCCTTTCTTGCTTTTTACAAAAAAATTTTATACAATAGAAATATCGGGGAAACGGTTATGGCACAAGCTGAATGGCACCCGCTTTTATCTTCGGATAATCGATGCTGTAGTATTCTTGTGCGGGTACTACAGGGTTGCAGTCAACCAACCGTACGCGGTGGATTTTTTATCTAACTGCAAGCCCTTATGGGGTAGTTGACCTCAAAAATTGAAAGAAAGTTTCTTTGGGGCGGGCGTTTCTTCCATTGAAAGTAACCTTGAAAAGCCCGTCATATCCAAAACTTCCCGCACTTCACGTTTAACATTTTTAATTTGCATATTGCCTTGATCATTCATACGTTTTTGAAGTTTTAATAAAATCCTCAAGCCGGCTGACGCAATATAATCTAAATTTGCTAAATCAATCGTTAAATCTTTTACGTCGTCCAAAGATTTTGAAATATCTTTGTCTAATTGAATTGCGGTAACTGCGTCAAGTCTGCCAATTAACGCCACGGTTAATCTTTCGCCGTTGCGTTCTTTTTTTATTTCCACAAAAACATCTCCTCACATTTTGAAAATTTAATTCGACAACGAAAATTTTAAGGGCTGAAAGTAATTTTTATAATTGTACCACGCGGGACAACTGCGCCGGGCGAAATACTTTGTGAACTTGCAAAGCCGGAGCCGCTTGTCTCAAATTTCAGCCCAATATTATTTGCAATTCGCGCAGATTCTCGAATACTTTTGCCGTAAAAATCCGGAACAACAATTTCTGCATTTTCACTTGAATCAGCGGGAATTTCTTCATTTTCATTTTTTTCAGATTCAGGAATTTCAACTTTTGGCGGCGCGTAAGTTTGAATTGATGAAGTTCCTGTACCGTCGCCCTCTCCAACGTCTGCAGAAATTTCCTCTTCGTCATCAGCGGGAGTTTCGCTAGGCTCAATTCTCATATATCTGAAAACCTGCGCGAAAATTCTGCTTGCAACCGGCGCGGCAATTTGTCCGCCGTAAAAAACGCCCGACGGGTCGTCAATAGTAACTAAAAGCGTAATTTTAGGATTGTCAACAGGTCCAAATCCCAAAAATGACGCAATATATCTGCCTTCCGCGTAACCGGTGCCGTCTTCCCTAATTTTTTGCGCAGTACCGGTTTTTCCGGCAACTCTATAGCCGCGCACTTTCGCTTTTTGCCCGCCGCCTGTTGCTACAACTTGTTCCAAAAGTCCTACCAAAGTTTTATCTGTAGCGGGGTCTATAGTTTTTCTTACAGGTTCAATTTGAGTTTCAGAATAAGTGGAGCCGTTAGCATTTTTGATACTTTTTACAATGTGCGGCTTAAGTAAAACGCCGTCATTTGCAACCGCACTCATTGCCCTAACAAGTTGCAAAGGTGTAACGGCGATACTTTGTCCAATAGCCATTGTTGCAATATCTGATTCAACCATTTCATCCGGCGAATATAAAAGCCCTGCCTCTTCGCCCGGCAATTCAATTCCGGTAACATCGCCAAAGCCGAAAAGGTGTGCATATTTTACAAGTTTTTCGCCGCCCAATTCTAATCCGATAAGTGCAAATCCCGTGTTCAAAGATTGTTTAACAACGTCCGCAAAAGTTACAGTTCCAAAACTTGCGCCATTCCAATTTTGAATTCTCATACCGCTAACCATAACGTAGCCGGGATCTACAAAAATTTGGTTAGGCGTAACAATTCCTTCTTGTAAAGCCGCGCCCGCAGTTACAGTTTTAAAAGTACTGCCGGGCTCGTAAACAAAAGAAACTGCGCGATTTTTCCAAATTTCCGGCTCATAATCCCAAAAACGATTAGGATTGTAAGACGGGCGATTAGCCATAGCCAAAATTTCGCCGGTTTTAGGATCCATTGCAACGCAGGTAATAGCAACAGGATCATTTTCAGCCATTGCCCTGTCAAGTTCTTGTTCAACTATAAATTGAATTGCGCTGTCAATCGTCAACTGAATAGTTTTGCAACGGTCGCCTTGATAACCGTGCCTGTCAAAAATTGATTCTAAAATTGGTCTGTCGTGCGTGTCCGTGTACAAAAAAGATTCTGTAACTTCGCCTTTAATGTATTTGTCAAAAGCTTGTTCGATACCGTCAAGCCCTTTATCATCTGTGCCGACAAAACCTAAAACATTTGCCGCCAAAACGTCATTTGGATAATAACGCTTAGCCTCGTCACGAAAACCTAAACAGACAGTATAGCCTTTTTCACGAATCATCGCACGAATTGCCTCATATTCGGATTGTTCAAGCCGCCTTTTAACCCAAACAAAGCCGCCGCCAATTTCAATATCTTTGAGAATTTCCTCTTCAGTTTTTCGCACAAGCGGGGCTAAATCTTTTGCAAGTTGTTCCTTGTGTTCAACGTGATTAGGATCAACAAAAAGCGATTTAGTCATAGTGCTTGCGGCTAATTCCCTGCCGTTCCTGTCCAGAATTGCGCCGCGTGGTGATTGTACCAAATAATCTTGTCCGACTTGAAAGCGCATTCTTTCTGAAAGTTCCGTACCTTGAACAAGTTGTAGCCAGCCGTAGCGAAAAATTATTATTAAAATGGCGGCAAGCATTACAGCAACAAGCCGTGTAATATTCAGTTGCAGTTTTAATCTACTTTTATTCATTACTAATTAGTTCTGTTAGAATTTCTTAAAAGGGCGTCTTTTAATTTGCCTTCAATGGCTACAAGTTCCCTTTCGGCGGCGGCGCGTTTTTGGCGTCCTTCCTGTTGAATACGCACAGTTTCTTCAATCGTCGAAATTAAATCTTCGTTGACTTTTTTAACCGTTTCAATATCAACAATTCCGCGTTCATTTGCCTTTGCAGTGTCAACTGTATTTTGTTTTAGCATTTCGGCGTTACGGCGAAGTAAATCGTTTGTGGCGTCAGCAACGGCGCGCTGCATTGCAATGACTTCCTGTTGATGAGTTAAACCGAGTGCAATTACCATTTGATTTTTCCAAAGTGGAATAGTGTGATAAATTGCAGATTGTACGCGGTCTATTAAAACTCTGTCGTTATTTTGAATTAGGCGAATTTGCGGCGCAGTTTGAATAGCAATAGTTTTGCTAAGTTTTAAATCGTGAATTTTCTTTTCAAAACGGTCTACGCTCTGTTCAAAATCTGCAACAACTTGAACTGCCATCGGGTCGTTTTTAGCGGCGGCTTGTGATTTTAGTTTTGGCAAAGTTACAGTGCGCATTTCGTCAAGCTTTTCTTCACCTGCGCGAATGTAAAGTTGTAAATCTTTGAAGTAAGCAAGATTTTTTTCGTACAAAGTATCAAACATTGCAACATCTTCAAGCAGTTTAGTTTTGGAATTTTCAAGCCCGCGCTGAATTTTTTCAACCTGCGTAGAAAGTTTTTCATAGCCCTGCATAATATTATCGCCTTTTTCTACAAGCGAGCCGAGAATAGGAATTTTGCTGACGAAAGATTTTTTTTCAGTAACGTCAAATCCTCTAACTTTTGCAACTAAATCATTCAACAATTCGCCGACTTGTCCTGAATCTTTTGAACGAACTTTTGATAAAATGCTGTCCGAGAATTGAGCAATTTCTTTTTGAGCGGGCGCGCCAAAAGTTAGCGGCGTCGAAGAATCCATTAAATTAATTCCGTCTTTAATTGCTTGAACTTTTTGCTTATCGGCGGGTGTCAAAGTTTCAACTTGTTGAGCAACTTTCGCAAGTTCTACTTCAGTTTGAACTTCAGCAACGGCGGTTGTTTCTTCTTTTGAAGAATTTGCCGACTTTTGCGCCATTAAATCCTCAAGATTTATATCTGCCATAATTCTTCCTCCATAATATTTTCAATAACTACTTCTAAATTATAAAAAAACGCGGCTTTAAAATCAACATATTTTTTTCAGATTTGACTTAACTTTTACGGTTTTATATAATTGCAACGTTATTTTGTAAAAATGATATGCTGGATTTAAGGGATAAATTGGAATTGGCAAGGAATAAGTATTTTCACTAATCCCTAATCCCTGATGCTCCAGCGTCTTAGGAAGGTGTTATATTTGCCTGTAATGGAATATTTGGAGCGCAACGCCGAACTTTACGGCGATGAAGTTGCACTCGTTGAATTAAACCCCACCGAGCCAAACGGTCAACGCCGCACGTGGAAAGAATTCAGTTTGATTGAATCTAATCGTTTTGAACCGTACCGAAAAGAAATTACGTGGAGCGTTTTTGACGAAAAGGCTAATCGTTGTGCAAATTTTTTGATTGAACGCGGCGTTCAAAAAGGCGATAAAGTTGCAATAATTATGTACAACTGCCTTGAATGGTTGCCGATTTATTTTGGAATTTTAAAAACCGGCGCAATAGCCGTACCTTTCAATTTTCGTTACACTGCTGAAGAAATTTTGTATTGCGCTGAACTTGCTGAAGTTGACGTAATAATTTTCGGCAGTGAATTTATTGGAAGAATTGAAACTAATGCTGAAAGACTTTCACGCGGCAGACTTTTAATTTACGTTGGCGATAATTGCCCGAGTTTTGCCGAAAGTTATCATTTATTGGCGGCGAATTGTTCAAGTCATAAACCTAACGTTGGCGAAATTACAGATGACGATTTCGGCGCAATTTATTTTTCAAGCGGTACAACGGGTTTTCCTAAGGCGATTTTGCACAAACACCGCAGTTTGACGCAAGCCGCGCAAATGGAGCAGAAACACCATTTGACGGGGCGCGGCGATTGTTTTTTGTGCATACCGCCGCTTTACCATACCGGTGCAAAATTTCACTGGATGGGTAGTTTAGTTGCCGGCTCTCGCGCAGTTTTGCTGAAAGGTACTAAGCCGGAAATAATTTTGGACGCCGTGTCAAAAGAAAAATGTACAATCGTTTGGCTGTTGGTTCCGTGGGCTCAAGATATAGTTGACGCGCTGGACAGAGGCGATTTAAAACTTTCAGATTATGAAATTTCACAGTGGCGATTAATGCACATTGGCGCGCAACCTGTACCGCCTTCACTTATTCGCCGCTGGAAAAAATATTTTCCTAATCACGACTACGACACAAATTACGGCTTAAGTGAGTCAACCGGTCCCGGCTGTGTACATTTGGGGCTTGAAAATATTTCAAAAGTTGGAGCAATAGGCGTGCCGGGTTATCGTTGGGAATGTAAAATTATTGACGAAAACGGCGCAGAAGTTAAACGCGGCGAAGTTGGCGAATTGTGCGTAAAAGGTCCCGGCGTTATGACTTGCTACTATAATGACGAAAAGGCAACTGCTGAAGTTTTGAAGGACGGCTGGCTTTTAACGGGCGATATGGCGCAACAGGACGAAGACGGCTTTTACTTTTTGGTTGACAGAAAGAAAGATGTTATAGTAAGCGGCGGCGAAAATATTTATCCCGTGCAAATTGAAGATTTTCTGCACAAATTCGACAAAATTAAAGATGTTGCAGTTATCGGCTTGGCTGACAGACGGCTCGGCGAAATTAGCGCGGCGATTATCGAAATTAAAGCCGGAATGACTTGCACTGAAGATGAAATAAATAATTTTTGCGCTGAATTGCCGCGTTACAAACGTCCAAAAAAAATAATTTTTGCAGATGTACCGCGCAACGCTACAGGCAAAATTGAAAAGCCCG
>CALGGV010000252.1 GCA_937915725.1 uncultured Selenomonadales bacterium | reverse complement strand
ATTTCAGCCTGACTTAATACATCCGGCAATCTGTACTCACCTCTCTTTCTTCAGCGAAAAATTTTACTGCAACAAGAAACTTGTAATGTAGACATCATAGACAGCTGAAGACCCCAATTCAGCGTTAAGTGAATCTTTGAGTTGCTTTTTGAGTTCGTCTTGTTTTTCGGCGTCGAAGTCTTCAACTTTTGTAGCGCGCAAAAATTGCGTTGTTAAATCCATAATTTTTATTCTTGCATTAGGTTGAAGGTCGTTAGTTTCTTCATTAATGACGGATTTTTTATTGGGATTCATTTCAAGGACAATACCGGCTTTAAGGAATTTTCCGGCGCGTGGTCCGCCAACATTAACTAAAACGCCTTCCTTAGGATCCCCCAGCTGTATAAAAATTCCGGGATCGTGATCCCTGTCGTCGCCATCGCCGTCGCCGTTATGAGTTGCGCCCGCCATTATCTGCGTTGTGACAAAAATTGAAATACCGGCGGCAAGAAGTAAGGCAACTACTACGCCAATTACTATAAAAATTATTGGTGACCTTTTCTTAGGTTCAGCAGATTCCCCACCTTCGGCGGCCTCAACGTCTTTTTCTTTTTCTTTATCTTTATCAGCCATTTAATAATCCTCCAAACTTACTTAGTGTTCAACGCGCGGCGATATTTCATAACGCGACGAACAACTTCTTCCATTGGCTCTTCAACAATAAGTTTTTTGTCATTCATCAAAGTTATAACGGTATCCGGAGTTTCCTCAATAGTCTGAATATGTTCAGCATTGAGAATGAATTCGCCTTTTTTGGAATCTGAATTGAATTTTGTTAATTTAATCATAACTTTCCCTCCTAACAAAAAAAGTACAACATTTTTCTTTCAAATTTCGATACAAAATTTTAAATTCCTTTAATTCGCCGCCAATAATCCCACCTGCTTTTAAATTTTTTTTCAAAATAATTTTACACCGCGCTTTTTCTTTGTCAACTTCAAAAATTTTTCTGCCTAAAAAAATAAAACCCTTTCGCTTAAAATTTAACCGTGTTATAATTTGTAAAAAATTTTCTGCGAATCGAAGGGAGAAATTTTTTATGGCGTTTAACGAAGGAAATTTTCAAGACATTATGTCAGAATTTGCGGCAACGCCGGAGTTCATTCGTGAAGTTGCGGCTAATTTCCAAAAAGATTTACAAATTGGACTGCGCGACCCCAAAAGTTCCTCAATGAGAATGTTAAAATCTTATGTTGGACTTCCAACAGGCAACGAAAAGGGCGAATTTTTGGCGTTGGATTTCGGCGGTACAAATGTGCGCGTTTTGAGAATCAAACTTGAGGGCGAAGGACGCTACGAAGTTATTAAAAAAGTTGGCGAACCCTTAATTATTCCCGGCAAATATGATTATATCGGCAAAAATTCTACAGTTGATGAAATGTTTGGATTTTTGGCGCGCTTAATTGATGAGGCGATTGACGGGGATCACAACAGTAAATTTTATTTAGGGCATACTTTTTCTTTCCCGTCCACGCAAGATGATTTAAACAACGCAAAACTTATCATTTGGACGAAAGAATTTGCAACGCCCGGCGTCGAAGGTAAAGTTGTCAACGATTTACTTTTGGACGCGCTGAAAAAACGCGGTATTGAAAATGTTGTACCGGTTGCAGTTATCAACGATACTGTTGCAGTTTTACTTTCTGCCGCTTATAAACAATCCGAAGTTTACACCGGCTCCATTTACGCCACCGGACACAATACTTGCTACCTTGAATCTTCAATCAAAGACCCCAAAGGTTTTGGACAAGGCGGAATGATTTTAAATCTGGAGTGCGGCAATTTTATGAAGTTGACGCCCAATCGTTTTGACATTGAACTTGATAAAAATTCTGAAAAACCGGGCGAACAGCGTTTTGAAAAAATGGTTTCCGGCAGATACATGGGCGAACTTTTCAATATGGCGGTTGCTGAACTTTTGGACGAAATTGGCAAAAATTACGGCTTTACTTCTATTGACATGTCCGGAATTGTTGAAGACGACACGCCTAACCTTGAAAAATCTGAAAAAATTATCGAAGAAAAAACCGGACACAAACTGGAATTTGTTGACTTGAAAAAAATTAAGGAACTTGACGCGGCTATTATAATTCGCTCGGCGCGCCTTGTTACTGCGTCCTATGTTGGAATTGTTTGGCAACGCGCAGGCGAAGGCAAAATTACTACTCAACATGTTGCTGTTGATGGTTCTGTTTATGAAAAAATGCCGCTTGTTCAAGAAAATATTAATAAAGCCCTGCGCGAACTTTTGGGCGAAGACGCGGCAAAAGTCGATACAATTTTAGATAACGGTGGCTCCGGTCTCGGCGCGGCTATTGCGGCGGCTATGGCTGTTGAATAGTGGGATAGTTTGATAGTGCGATAGTGTTATAATAAAAAAAATTGGCGGCGGGTAAAATTGCCTGCCGCTTTTTTGTTGGAGAAAAAATTTATTTCAGAAAAATTTTTGTGAATTTTTATCTTTAATAATAGCTTTTACAATATTTTCTGCCGCCTCATTCAACGCCTTATGAAAAGTTTCTTCCTGCAATTTTTTATTTCCAATAGCTAATTTGTCATTGCTTAAGCGGCTGACGTGACTTTGTCCAATAATTTTTTTATCCCAAACAACTTTGCCTGTATTCGCCTCAATAATTCTTATACTGACGGCAACTGCAAGAAATTTCTTTTCAGTTTGTGCATCTGCGAAAATTTCTCCGACACTGCCGCCAACTAATTTTGCAATACCGCCAATAGTACCGTTTTCATCAGTGGCTTTTCCAAATTGTTCAATCGAGCCTTGAATCAGATATTCAACGCCGTTTTTTTCTCCAATGGCGCGGGTTAATTCCGGCTGAACTATCTGCCCTGTAACGGCTGTATCGATATTGCCCGCCTTGTTTTTGTTAAAACCTTCGCCGGAAAAAAGCGCGTCAAGGTTGCCTGTTTCCATTGCAATTTTTGCGTTATCGTGCTCGGAAGCGTTTTTTTCATAGAGTTTGCGCTCGGCTGAAATATCTATGGAGTGACTTTCTTTTAAACTAAATTTGCCGCTTGCAATAAGTTTTTCTGTGATTAAATCTGATAAAATTTCTGCAGTACCAATTTTGTAATACTCTGTTTTGTCAGTGAATTTTATCAGTACCGCACTTGCCGCGTTTGCAATCGACAAATTTATAAATAAAATCGTTATCAAAGAAATTATCTGCTTAACCATTGCCCTGACTCCTCAATAGTTGGTGCCTTTTCAATTTTCTTAAAATTCTTTGGAAGTTGAAAATATTTTGGGTCGGGATTGGTATTAAATTCTTCAACGTCAATAATAGTTTTTGTACCTGAAATTTCGCCGGTTTGCTGATTTTTTAGGTACATAACAAGCGTAATTTGCTTTATAATGCCATCTTTAAAAGTGTAGCGAATAGCATTTAAATAATCGGAATTTCTCATATCGGCTTTAAAATCGAAATATTCAAGTCCGTCTTCAGTTGTGCCACTGCCTGCGCGACGATACAAATATTTTCCGGAATATGGATCGTCTTCCTTATTAAACAGAGCGATAACCGCTTGACTTAAAGCCGTGTTATAAACATAACTATCAACAGTACCTATTGGAAGTGTAACCTTTTGAGTTTTGAGAAAATCAAAATCTTCGTCAACTTCCTGATAATAGGCAGTTTTACTTTTGTTTTGAAATTCAGTCAGCATAAAAACTTTATCGCCAATTTTCAAATGACATATTGTAGGATGTCGAGTCATAGAATCCATAATTTGAGCTTTTTTAGTTTTGGGCGAGTTGCTGTCAGATTTTCCGCCGTCTTCAGTATAATAATTGTTGCCGTCGTAAGCTTCAATGGCAATGTGCGGTGTATTAAAATTTTGAGCGTTCATAATTTGTGCGCTGTCT
>CALGGV010000251.1 GCA_937915725.1 uncultured Selenomonadales bacterium | reverse complement strand
ATATAGTCAGCGTGACCGGGGCAGTCAACGTGTGCATAGTGGCGTTTTTCAGTTTCGTATTCAACGTGTGCAGTGTTGATTGTGATACCGCGTTCGCGTTCTTCCGGAGCTTTATCAATGTTTTCATAGGATTCATATTTTGCAAAGCCTTTTTGGGAAAGAACTTTAGTAATAGCCGCGGTTAAAGTAGTTTTGCCGTGATCGATATGTCCGATAGTACCAATGTTTACGTGTGGTTTACTACGGTCAAATTTCTGTTTTGCCAAATTAAACACTCCTTAATTTAGGAAAAAATTTACTAATTAATTTTATAAACTAAAACGAATTTTAGTGGTTAGGTGTTAAGAGACAATCCTTAGTCCCTAGCCCCTATCATTCGCCTTTGTTTCTCGCAACAATAGCATCTGAAATAGTTTTGGGAACTTCATCATAGTAGGCAACTTCCATTGAATAATTGCCGCGCCCCTGTGTTTTGGAGCGTAACTCTGTAGCGTAGCCAAACATTTCAGAAAGCGGTACAAACCCATGAATAACTTGCAAGCCTGCGCGTGTTTCCATTCCGTCAATTTTGCCGCGTCTTGCGTTTAAGTCTCCGATAACATCGCCCATATAAATTTCGGGTACGGTAACTTCAACTTTAACATAAGGTTCAAGCAAAACGGGCTTAGCCTTTTCAGCCGCCGCCTTAAAAGCGATTGAGCCTGCAATTTTGAACGCCGCCTCGCTGGAGTCAACTTCATGAAAACTGCCATCATAGACAACCGCCTTGACGTCAACCATTGGATAACCTGCCAAAACGCCGTTTTCCATAGCTTGTTTGACGCCTGCCTCAATAGGATTGATATATTCTTTGGGAATTACGCCGCCGACAATTTTACTTTCAAATTCAAAACCTTTGCCGACTTCATTGGGGAAAATTTCAATCCAGCAATGTCCGTATTGCCCATGCCCGCCGCTTTGACGAATAAATTTGCCTTCAGCCTTTGCACTTTTACGAATTGTTTCACGATAGGCAACTTGAGGTTCGCCAACTTTACAATCAACTTTGAACTCTCTAAGCATTCTGTCAACGATAATCTGTAAGTGCAATTCGCCCATTCCTGAAATAATCGTCTGTCCTGTTTCGCCGTCAGTACGAACTTTGAAAGTTGGATCTTCTTCAGCCAATTTTTGAAGTGCAATTCCCATTTTGTCTTGATCGTTTTTGGTTGAAGGTTCAACCGCCACCGAAATAACGGGGTCGGGAAATTCCATTGATTCAAGAATAATTGGCTTGCCTTCGTCGCAAAGTGTATCGCCGGTTGTAGTATCTTTTAAACCGACAGCCGCCGCAATATCGCCGCTGTAAACCGTGTCAATTTCTTTTCGGTTATTGGCGTGCATTTGTAAAATTCTGCCGATACGTTCTTTTTTGCCTTTGGTTGAATTGTAAACGTAGGAGCCGGATTTTAAAACGCCGCTGTAAACGCGGAAAAATGCAAGCTTGCCGACATAAGGATCCGTCATAATTTTAAAAGCTAACGCTGAAAACGGGGCGTCGTCGCTTGCAGGTCTTGAATCTTCCTCGCCGTTAGGTTTAACGCCTTGAATTGGCGGAATATCAACCGGCGCGGGCATGTAGTCAACAATAGCATCAAGCAAGGGTTGCACGCCGCGATTTTTGTAGGAAGTGCCGCAAGTAACCGGTGTCATTTTACATTCAATCGTAGCCTTGCGAATTACCGCCTTAATTTCGTCAACAGTAACTTCATCGCCGCCGAGATATTTTTCCATAAAATCGTCATCTTGTTCAGCGCAAGCTTCCAAAAGTTTATCCCTGTAATCCTTAGCCATATCAAGCATATCGTCGGGAATATCAATTTCTTCAGAAACTTTGCCTAAGTCGTCTTCGTAAACAATCGCTTCCATTTTGACTAAGTCAATAATTCCTTGAAAATTATCTTCCGCGCCTATTGGCAGTTGAATTGCAATAGCATTTGTATGGAGCCTGTCGCGCATCATTTGAATAACGTTGTAAAAATCTGCGCCGGTAATATCCATTTTGTTGACGTAAGCCATACGCGGTACGTTGTAGCGTTCAGCCTGTCGCCAAACTGTTTCTGTTTGTGGCTCGACGCCGCCGCGTGCGGTTAAAATTGCAAGTGCGCCGTCTAAAACTCTCAAAGACCTTTCAACTTCCACCGTGAAGTCAACGTGTCCGGGCGTATCAATGATATTAATTCTGTGATTTTTCCAGAAACAAGTTGTAGCCGCTGAAGTGATTGTAATTCCGCGTTCCTGTTCCTGCACCATCCAGTCCATTGTAGCCGCGCCGTCGTGAACTTCGCCGATTTTGTGATTTATTCCCGTGTAAAAAAGTATGCGCTCGGTTGTCGTCGTTTTACCGGCGTCAATGTGCGCCATAATTCCTATGTTGCGAGTTTTTTCTAATGAAAACTCTCTAGACACTTTAAAATTTCCTCCTTCGCGGAATTTAGGATTGACTAAAATTTTTTAGGAAAAATCCCTAGTCTTTAGTCTTTAGCCCTTAACCCCTACGAAGTTTACCAGCGGTAATGAGCAAACGCCTTGTTAGCCTCTGCCATTTTATGAGTATCTTCTTTTTTCTTGATAGCCGCGCCGACGTTGTTAGCCGCGTCCATTAATTCGGCTGAAAGTCTGGCGTCCATAGTTTTTTCGCCGCGCAGTCTTGCATAATTTACAAGCCAGCGAATTCCCAAAGTTTGACGTCTTTCGGGGCGAACTTCAACCGGAACTTGATAGTTAGCCCCACCGACACGGCGGGCGCGCACTTCCAACACCGGCATAACGTTTTTCAGTGCCGTTTCAAAAACTTCCAACGGGTCTTTACCGGTTTTTTCTTTAATAGTTTCAAATGCATCATAAACTACACGCTGTGCGACGCTCTTTTTGCCGCTAAGCATAACTTTATTGATAAATTTGGTAACTGTCTTAGAATGATAAACCGGATCCGGCAGAACGTCACGTTTCGGCACAGAACCTTTTCTTGGCATTATCCATTCTCCTTTTATCAAGGTTCAGAATCAAAAACCTTAGCCCTTAATCCTTAGCCCTTATTTCTTCTTCGGTTTAGCTTTCTTTGCGCCGTATTTTGAACGGGATTGATTCCTGTCTTGAACTCCTGCAGTATCAAGCGAACCGCGAATAATATGATAACGAACGCCCGGTAAATCCTTAACACGCCCGCCGCGAATCAAAACAACGCTATGTTCCTGTAAATTGTGACCTATACCTGGAATGTATGCAGTAACTTCTATGCTGTTAGTTAAGCGGACACGCGCAACCTTACGAAGAGCTGAATTAGGTTTTTTAGGCGTCGTAGTATAAACACGTGTGCAAACGCCGCGTTTTTGCGGGCATTCTTTTAAAGCCGGTGCTGTAGATTTTTCAATTACACTCTGACGACTTTTTCTAACTAACTGGTTAATCGTTGGCACACATCCCACCCCCTTTCGTAATTTAAGAAAAATTTTCTTCAAAACGTGGCGAATTTTATCATTGCCCAAAAACACTGTCAAGAATGGCGTCATAAAGCCATTTTGGAGCACAAGTGCTCTTGCGGACAAATTTAAAAAGTGTAAAAAAACCGCGTCAAATATGGATTTTTTTAATTTTTTAATTGAAAAAATTTTTTAACCTGCGCGCGGAAATTTTTTTAATCTCTAGCCGGTAATTTTGAATATTGATCGTCGTCAACCGGTTCAAGCCATTCATTGGACGCGCCTTCAGCAGGAATTTCAACCGCCAAATGTGAAAACCAACTGTCAGCCGCCGCGCCGTGCCAATGTTTGACTTCAGGGGCAATATTTACAACATCGCCCGGCTTTAAAGCTTGCGGAACTTTTCCCCATTCTTGGTACCAGCCCGCGCCACCGGTTACAAGCAAAATTTGCCCGCCCTTGTGATGAATGTGCCAATTATTTCTGCACGCGGGTGAAAAAGTTACATTATGAATTGCGCCGCCTTTATCAGTCAAAGGATTTAAATAAGCTTGCCCAATAAAATATTTGCTGAATTTTTCCGGCAAAGGGTTTCCAACTTCAAAAACGCTGGGATTTTTAATTTCGCTCATTTTAAAACTCTCCTTAAAAAATTTGAAATATTATACACAATGAAATTAATTCAGTCAAAAAATTTTTCAGCCGCCGTCGAAAAAGTTAAATTTTGCTGAATTTTTTATCCTAAATTTTTTTTAGAATCCCTAAAATTTGTTTACAAATGGAAGATTAAAAAAAGGCGCACAAGACGCGCGCCGCACTTCGTTTTTGCTTGTGATTATTTCAAAGAAAGAAATGCCGGCTTGTTAATTTTTAAAAACTTGGTAAAAAATTCCTTAAAAAATTTGAAATATTATGTTTGCCGAAATTAAATAAGACAAAAAGTTTTTAGCTTGCTTATATAAAAAAAATGCGTTAAAATTTTTTGGTTTAAATTAAATTGAAAATTTGGAGGGTAAATAAATGAGAAGTGATATTGTAAAAAAAGGTGCTACACGTTGCGCCCACCGTTCTTTATTTAATGCAAATGGATTTGGACCAGAGGAACTTAAAAAACCGTTAATCGGCGTTTGCAATTCTTTCAATGAAATTATTCCCGGACATATGCACTTAAGGGCGATAACTGAAGCGGCAAAGTTGGGCGTTGCAGCGGCGGGCGGTACTCCTATTGAATTTCCGGCTATTGGTGTTTGTGACGGTATTGCAATGGGACATACAGGAATGAAATATTCATTAGCAAGCCGTGAACTTATTGCAGATTCAATCGAGGCTGTAACAATGGCAAGCGGTTTTGACGGTTTAATTTTAATTCCAAATTGCGATAAAGTTGTACCTGGAATGTTAATGGCAGCGGCGCGTTTGAATATTCCCGCAGTAATTGTTAGCGGCGGTCCAATGTTGGCGGGGCGTTTTCACGGCAAAGATATTTCTGTAAGTCAAGCATTTGAGGCGGCTGGAAAATTTGCGGCAGGGCAAATGACTGCTGAAGAAATGACAGAATTGGAAAGTAAAGCTTGCCCGGGTTGCGGAAGTTGCGCGGGACTTTTCACGGCAAATACGATGAATTGTCTTAGTGAGGCGTTGGGAATGGCTCTGCCCGGAAATGGCACAATTCCTGCCGCGTATAACGGCGCAAGATTTATTTTGGCTAAACGCGCCGCAAAAGTTTTAATGAATTTAATTGAAAAAAATATTTGCCCGCGTGATATTTTAACTTTGAAGGCGTTTGAAAATGCAATTACAGTTGATATGGGAATTGGCGGCTCTTCAAATACAGTTTTGCATTTAACAGCTATTGCCAATGAGTGCGGAATTAAAATCCCCGCTGAACTTTTTGATAAAATTTCTGCGCGAACTCCTTACATTACAAAATTAAGCCCCGCCGGTTTCCACCATATGCAAGATTTAGAAGAGGCGGGCGGAATTACGGCGGTTATGCATGAACTTTCAAAGAAAAATCTGTTACACCTTGACGCCTTGACAGTTGACGGCACATTGGGCGAAAGAATCGAAGGCGCAGAAATTGAACGCGCCGATGTAATTCGCACGGTTGAAAATCCTTACAGACCAACAGGCGGAATTGCAATTTTGCACGGGAATATTTGCCCCGATTGCGCGGTTGTTAAAGCCTCTGCAGTTAGTGAAGATATGCTCGTTTACAAAGGCAAGGCAAAATGTTTTGACAGCGAAGAAACGGCAATTAATGCAATTATGGCAGGCGAAATTCATAACGGCGATGTTGTAGTTATTCGCTACGAAGGACCAAAAGGCGGTCCAGGTATGCAGGAAATGTTAAATCCGACTGCCGCAATTACCGGCGCAGGTTTAAAAGTTGGACTTATTACCGACGGCAGATTCAGCGGCGCAAGTCAAGGCGCGTGCATAGGTCACATTTCACCGGAGGCTATGGAAGGTGGACCTATCGCTTTAATTCACGACGGCGATATTATTTCTATTGATATTCCTAACAGAAAACTTGAACTTGAAATTTCAGATGATGAACTTGCAAAACGTCGCGCAGCGTGGGTAAAACCGGAGCCAAAAATTAAAACCGGTTATCTTGCACGTTACGCAAAACTTACCACTTCAGCCTCAACCGGCGCAGTTGTCAACGCTTAATTAAATGGAGGAAAATGGGCAGTAATTTACGTGAAGAAACCTCTAAATTAATCCAACAGCAAAATCAAATAATGCAACAAGATTTTCATCACATACGGCAACTCCTAATTTGCAACTTACAGATGAAAAAAATCTTGAACTTGAAGTTTTAAAATCCATTCTAGAATCTGATAAAGCTCCTACAATATATGTAATTGTACCAATATACAATATTGAAAATTATATTAGACTTTGCATTAAAAGTATTTTGCAACAAACTTTTCAAGATTTTGAAATTATTTTGGTAAACGACGCCTCCGCAGATAATTCTTTGAAAATTTGTATGGAACTTTTCGGCAAAAATAATAAAATTAGTATTTTAAATTCCAATAAAAATTTGGGTCCGGGGTTAATACGCAATGCGGGCTTAGAAAAAGCTCGTGGCAAATACATAATGTTTATTGATAGTGATGATGCAATTTTACCTTATGCTCTTGAAAGACTTTATAATGCCGCTGAAAAAATAATGCTGAAGTTGTTCACACTTTAGGATACTATAAAACTTTTCAAAATGACGATAAGCCTATTGAAATTTCCAAATTAACTTTGAATGCCGATAATAGAAGTGAAGGATTTTTGGAAGAAATATTGCATTACGTCTCACAAAACATTATGCCACGTCAAATAGAGTTTGGTTTATGCCGTGGTTAAAATTAATTTTATGGATATTATGATTGAAGATGGTATTTTTACTCTATTTATATTGTGTCATTCCAAACATTATTTCATACTTAAAGATTCCGTTTATATTCAGCGTTCACATCAAAAAATCTCTGTCACGTTCACCTTCGCTTGAAAAATTTGAAAAAACAATAAAAACTATGTTCTTTATATTGCCCGCAATGCAAGAAGTTAAAAATTCTATTCCAACATTGCGTAATAATCCTAAGGTAATTGAAAATTGCATAATGTTTTTTTGCGAGGCACTTTTTAGGGATTTTGTACGCCCTTTCTACAAAAACGAAAATATAAATAACAGCGTAGACGAAATTTTAGACAGAATTTTGAAAGATTTTTTTGGAGAAAATTCTTTAATAGTAAAATATTGGTTCAATGCCTATAATATTACGTGGCAGAGGATGATGAATTTTTATCAATTAAAAAATGACACAGGAGGTTTAAAAGATGGCAAAAAATCCTCGTGAGGATTTAAATCAGCAAAATAAATTACTTCAAAAACAAAACGATTTATTGGAACAAAATAACCAACTTTTGCAACAAGTTCTTAATAAAAAATTGGAAATTTCAACGGCAACCAATGAAGAAGAATTTGTAGAAAATATTAATGAAGACGAAATGCGCGACGGTTTTCTAGTCAATTCACACAGAAAAAAATTGTGGAATGTACAAATTGGCTTGATAAATGAATTTGCGCGTATTTGTAAAAAACACAATTTGCCGTGGTTTGCCTATGGCGGAACTTTACTTGGCGCGGCGCGTCATAAAGGTTTTATCCCGTGGGATGATGATGTTGATTTAGGAATGCTCCGCTCGGATTATGAAAAATTTAAACAAATTGCCGCAACTGAAATTAAAGAGCCGTACTATTTGGATCTTTGGTATAATTATCGCTATGAAGGCGATAAAGTTTCTAATCCCGCTGAAGTTGATTTGCCTATGATTACGATTGAAGAAAAAAAACGCTATAACGGGTGGTGGCCTTTCTTTCCAATTTTAAAAATTAGAGACAGTCGCACATTAATATTAGAATTTCCCAATCGCAAAACCTGTCATCAAGGAATTTGGATTGATATTTTTCCTTTGGATCCTTCGCCGCCTTTTGCAAATAATCAACAAGCGGCACTATTTCAAGCTAAAAAAATCTTAATGGCGGCTGCCGTTGCTCCAAACGTTATTGAAGAGGCGTTAGCTAACAATCAGAAATTGGTTATTGAAACTAATGCTTTAAAACAATTTTTGAATAATACTCACAGGCAAAAAGGAATTTATCTGGATAATTTTATGATTAAAAATTTCTATAATTCCGAATATGTTAAGCACATAACTTTAGATCACAGAAACTATAAAACCGAAAATTTCCGCAATTTAACATATTTACCCTTTGAAAAAATAGAAATGCCTGTCCCCGTGAACTATGATGAAGTTTTAAGTATTGATTACGGCGATTGGCACAAAATGGTATACACTCATTCACATTCTATGCAATGGAGCTCCGATATTTCTTACAAGGAATATTTTAAATCCAGTGCTTTTTAATTAAATCCAAAATTTATCATTGTAATGAGGAGGTGTTTTATTTTGGTTAAAGTCATTACCTATGGAACTTTCGATTTATTCCATGAAGGGCATTATCGCCTTTTGCAAAGGGCTAAGGCGTTGGGCGATTATCTTATAGTTGGAGTGACTACTGAAGGCTTTGATAAAAATCGTGGAAAATTAGGCGTAGTGGATTCACTTGTTACTCGTATTGAAAATGTTAAAAATACCGGCTTTGCTGATGAAATTATTGTTGAAGAATACGTAGGGCAAAAATTTAGCGACGTTCAAAGATACAATGTTGATATTTTCGCTATAGGCTCCGACTGGGTAGGCAAATTTGATTATCTAAATGATTATTGCAAAGTTGTTTATCTTGAACGTACAAAAAATATTTCTAGTACAACACTTAGAAAAACCAAATATCACGTTTACAGAGTTGGAATAATCGGTAATGGCAGAATTGCCAACAGATTTATTCCGGAGGCAAAATTTGTCAGCGGAGTAAATGTTCAAAGTGTTTATAACCCGCATTTTGAAAGTGCCAAACTTTTTGCGGATAAGTGGGATATAAATGCTTACGATAATTTAGATAAATTTTATGATTCTGTAGATTTAGTTTATATCGCCTCGCCGCATAATACCCATTATGAATACGCTAAATCTGCTTTAGAACACGGCAAGCACGTTCTATGTGAAAAACCTTTGGTGTTGCATAAATCTCAATCAGAAGAATTATTTAAATATGCTGAACAAAAAAACTGGGGGGGCAGGCTAATTCTTTTTGAGGGAATAAAAACGGCATATTGTCCCGGATTTCAAAAATTACTCGGCGTTGCCCGTAGCGGAAAAATTGGCAATATTCGCAATGTTGAGGCTTGTTTTACCAAATTAGAAAATAAAAATAATCGTGAGCTTACAGATACAAAATACGGCGGGAGTTTTTTGGAACTTGGCAGTTACGTTTTGTTACCAATACTGAAAATTTTCGGTACTGAATTTGATTCAGTTGATTTTAGTACTATTAATGCTGACAACGGGCTTGATATTTTTACAAAGGCATTTTTTAAATTTCCAAACGGAATGGCTACTGCTACTTGTGGGCTCGGCGTAAAATCTGAAGGAAAACTTTTAATTTCCGGCACAGAAGGTTATATAGTTGTTGAGCCGCCATGGTGGAAGACAAATTATTTTGAAGTTCACTATGAAGATTCAACACGTGTCGAAAAATACAATGAAGTCTTTCTTGATGATGGTCTTCGTTATGAACTTAGCGATTTGGTTGCTTGTCTTAATGGAATTGACGATACCGGCTTTAAACTTACTGATAAAGAATCAATCGCAATGTCAAGTATAATGGAAAAATTTTTAGCAAGATAAATTTTGCAAATAATTAAGTCCTCAAAATGTCAGCAAATATTTTTAGAAATGTTTAGCTATAATTGGGGGCTTAATTATGGTTATAGGATATACAACGGGAGTTTATGATCTGTTTCATATTGGGCATTTGAATTTGCTGAAAAATGCCAAAGGGCTCTGTGATAAACTGATTGTAGGCGTAACGGTTGATGAATTGGTAGCCTACAAAAATAAAAAATCTGTCATTCCTTTTGAAGAAAGAATTGAAATTGTTCGCAGTATCAAATATGTTGACGCGGCAATTCCTCAAGAAAATATTGATAAATTTGAAATGTGGAAAAAATTACATTTCGACGTACTTTTTGTTGGCGATGATTGGTATAATTCTGAACGTTGGCAAGAGCTTGAAAAAAATTTTAAACAAGTTGGCGTAAGGATAGTTTATTTTCCTTACACCAAAGGTACAAGTTCCACTTTAATTAATCAAACACTTTTAAAACTTAGGGGCGAATAATCAATGACAGATAAAAGTTTTTGCATGAGTTCCTATTTAATGTACAGATACATTTATGACGCCGATAAAGATTTTGGAATACCACATCAACTAGTTAATTTATCTTTTGAAAGGACGCCGATAAAAAATTCAGATGAATTGATAGATTTTATTAGCAACGATATAAAAAAATCAACAGCTGATAATAAAGCCGCCCTTGCACTTAGCGGCGGAATTGATTCAGCTATTTTGGCGTATTTTATGCCGAAGGGGGCAACGGCATATACTTTTCGCTGTCTTGTTCCCGGTAAAAAAGTTTTAGATGAATCTGAACGCGCCGCCTACTACGCCAAAAAGTGCGGATTAAAACATAAAATTATCGACATTCGCTGGGAAGACGTTGAAAAAGTTGCTGATGAATTAATGTTGCACAAAGGTGCTCCAATTCATTCAATAGAAACTCAAATTTATATCGCTGCCAAACGTGTTAAGGCTGACGGCTTTAATAAATTTATTTTTGGTGAAAATGCTGATATTATTTACGGCGGAATGGACGGCTTACTTTCAAAAGATTGGTTGTTTGGAGAATTTGTTGAGCGTTATTCTTATGTATTGCCGTACAAAGTTTTAAAAAATCCTCAACTGCCTTTGCAACCATTTTATGAATTTGAAAAAGATGGGCGTATAGATGGGCACGATTTTATTAATAAATATTTTAGGCAAGAGGCGTTGGGAACTTACAACAATGCTTGTGATTGTGCCGGAATTAAATTTGTTGGTCCATATTCAAAAACTTATCTTGCAACGCCTATTGATTACGCAAGAATACGTAGCGGAGAATCAAAATATTTAATTCGTGAAATTTACAAGAAACTTTTCCCTAATGAAGATTTACCTGCCAAAATACCAATGCCGCGCCCTGTCAATGAATGGTTTGAAAAATGGCAAGGACCTGCAAGGCGTGAATTTATTCCACATTGTACGGAAAATATGACGGGCAACCAAAAATGGATGATTTGGGCATTAGAAAGATTTTTAAATTTGTTGGATAGGAGATGATTTAATGCATAAAGTTTCTATTGTCCATTCAGATAATTATCGCTTAGAAACAGTAAGGAATGCTATTGCTCAAGGTTTTAAAGATTTAGGTTGTAATAGCGATAATCCATTCAAAGAACTTGGAATTGTAAAGCGGGGAAATTCTGTTTTTATTAAGCCGAATTGGGTTGCCTCAAGGTGGCGTGAATCTTGTCCGCACAAAGATAATTTATATTGTGTTATAACTCATCCTGCAGTTATAGAAGTTGTTGTAGATTTTGTCGCGCAGGCGTTGGAAGGCGAAGGCGAAATTATTTTGGGGGATAATCCTTCGATTGATGCAGATTTTGAAGAATTAATGCAATTTACCGAAATTCGCAAGCTAGAAAAAAAATATTCCGGGCTCCTTACCATAAAAGATTTACGCCCGCTAATTTGTGATGATTTAAAAAATTACGGAAAGAAAAATTTAATGGTTCGTCAATCTGGAGATGATAGAGGCGGCGTTGAAATTAATTTAGGGAAAAATTCTTTGTTGTATGGAATTTCGCCCGAAAGATTTCGTGGGGTTTTTAATGAACGTGAAGATACTATCGCTGCACATACCGGAGAAAATCAGCTTTATACTTTTTCCAAAAGTTTGTACAATGCCGACGTTTATATTTCAATCCCAAAATTAAAGACACATCAAAAAGTTGGTGCAACACTAAATCTTAAAGGATTAGTCGGCAGTATATCGAATAAAAATCAGCTTGTTCATTGGCAAATAGGTTATCCGGAAATTGGCGGAGATGAATATCCAAATAAAGAATCTTATGACGCCGCGCAAAATGCTGAAGTTACTCATCGCGGCGCGTGGTTCGGCAACGATACTATTTGGCGAATGGTCGTTGATTTATATTTGGGGATGAAACTTAAGCCGCGAAAATATTTTAGCATAGTTGATGGAATTATTGCCGGTGAGGGGAAAGGTCCTTTTTGTCCTACAAGCAAATTTGCAAACTCAATTATTGCAGGAGAAAATCTTTTGGCGGTTGATTGTGTATCTGCAAGATACATGGGGCTTAATCCTCAAAAAATAAAATATCTGAAATATTTCCTAGAAAAAAATTTTGACGACGTGAATTTAGATAGTATCACCGTTTTTGATAGTGGCAAAGAAATTAATAACTTCTTCAATTCAACTGACAAATACAAAAACTTTCAAGTTGTCGATTCTTGGGAAACAATAAAAATTTGATGCTGTAAAATTTTGGGGCTTATAAAATTTTTTTGAATGAGGGGAGCTGAATTTCAATGTTAAATGCTACACCAAAAGTTTTTAATGAGCGGCTTATGTATCCGACTTATGAAATTATTGGAGGTAAAAAAATTATGGCACCTTCGGCTAATACTTATCACAGCAATGCTATTCTTGAAATGGCTTTTGAATTTAAAAATTATTTTCGTCAGCATAAAAATGGTTATGTTTTTACTGATAACGTAGACGTTCATTTTGATAACGACAGCGTTTATAAACCTGATTTAGTTGTTGTAACGGCAGAAAATAAAAATATCATTGACTGGAAAAAATCAATTAATGGTGCGCCGGATATGGTCGTTGAAGTCCTTTCAAAATCCACGATGAAAAAAGATTTAACCGTAAAAAAAGATACTTACGAAAAATTTGGCGTCAAAGAATATTGGATCGTCAATCCTTATATGAAATCAATTACTGTTTATCTCCTGCGCGAAGGAAAATTTGAATTTGATTTTGAATACATTTGCTACGACGAAGAAGATTTTGAAGAAATGTCAGATTTTAAAGAGGAAGAAAAGCCGGAAATCAGAATGGAAATTTCTCCTTCAATTTTTCCGGAAATTAAAATTAATTTGCATGATATTTTTGATTTATATTAATTGAACTATTGCCGAGAATTGGAGGAAAAAATTTTTTATGAATTGGCAAGAATCATTTGGAAAAGAATTAGAAAAAAATTTAAGCCGTGAACAATTTATCTTTAACGCGCCAATGACTGAACATACAACTTTCAAAATTGGCGGCGCGGCAGACGTTTTAATTTTCCCGTCGAGCGCGCAGGAAGTCGCAACTATTTTCAAATTGATTGAAGAATTTAAAATCCCCTGCACAATTCTCGGCAACGGCTCCAATGTTTTAGTACTTGATAACGGGATACGCGGCGCGGTTATAAAATTCAGCGATAAGTTTTTTGGCAACATTCGCAAAGACGGTACAAAAATTTTTGCCTGCGCCGGCGCAAAACTCAAAGACGTTTCAAATTTTGCGGCAGAAAATAATTTAAGCGGGCTTGAATTTGCAGTTGGAATACCCGGCAGTATTGGCGGCGCGGTTTTTATGAATGCAGGGGCTTATAACGGCGAAATGAAAAATATCGTCGCGCAGGTTAAGGCGGTCTCTCCTGCAGGCGAATTGAAAATTTTTTCCGGCGAAGATTTAAATTTGGGTTATCGCCAAAGTATTTTTCAAAGTAACGGTTACGCAATTTGTGAAGTCGAATTAAATTTAAATCTAGGAAATTTTGACGAAATTAAAAATACAATGGCAGATTTTACGCAAAAACGCGAAAGTAAACAGCCGCTGGAACTTCCGAGCGCAGGCAGTACTTTTAAACGCCCAAAAGGATATTTCGCCGGAACTTTGATAGATAAAACCGGCTTGAAAGGTTTAAGAGTCGGCGGCGCGATGGTTTCAGAAAAACACGCAGGCTTTGTTGTCAATGTTGGAAATGCAACCGCAGCTGACGTTTTAAATTTGATTGAGGAAGTTAAACGCCGCGTTAGAGAAGTTCACGGCGTTACACTTACGCCTGAAGTTAGAATTATCGGCGAATGAAAGGAATGAGCAAAATTGATTCATATTTGTTACGGGCTTTTTGACGGACAAGGGCTTTATTCAAAATTTACGGGGACTTCAATGCTCTCAATTTTTGAAAATACCTCCGCGCCGCCAAATTCAATCACGGTACATATTTTGCACGACAGCACTTTAACTCAAAGTAACCACGATAAATTTGTTGCCATTGCAGAAAAATACAAACAAAAATTGGAATTTTTCAACGTTGAGGTTTTTTGCGAAGATAAAATTAGAACTGTAATTGAAAAATTAAAAAAATATGTACAAAGTAGATTCAGTATTGGAGCTTTTTATCGCTTGATGATTCATAAAAATTCTTTCAATGAAAAAATTTCCAAAATGATTTATCTTGATTCAGATACAATCGTAAATTTGGATATACAGGAACTTTGGGATTATCCAATGGAAGAATATGCTATTGCCGCCGTACCGGAATTTTGGGCTACGCGCAGTTATATGATTACCGATAAATATCTTATACATTCCGGAAAAGTTACAATAGAAGATTATTTTTGCTCGGGCGTTTTAGTTTTGAATTTTGATAAAATTGATGAGAATTTTTTCTATACAGGGATAGATTGGCTTGCTGAAAATCTTCAATGTGAATGTCCGGATCAAGATTTACTGAATATTTTTTTTACAAATACATATTGCAAACTTCCAGAAAAATTTAATTCTTTTATTGGAGTCTCACAAGCTTTGGATAACAACTTAATTTACAGAAAAATTTATCATTACGCCGGCGATTGTTTGGGGCTTAATATGAAAAATGCTCATGACAAACTTTTTTTCAAATATTTTACAAAAACGCCGTGGTTTGATATTAATATGCTCCAAAATCTTTATGAAGGTACATTGAAAATTTCAGCGTTTGATATAAATAATTTTGCCGTTCAAATTTCCGCCGCTGTATCCGGAAAAAAACGCACCTTTGCGGTTGCTCCGGAAGTTGTTGATACTGCCAAACAATTTTTCATGGTTAAAGAATCCGAAGAATTTTTTGAACTTGATGCCGAAAATCCCGCGCAATCGATTATCGATTCACTTAATCAATCTAACGGGGAAAAAATTTTCTTCATAATGTCAGATAACTATGAACAAATTGGAAATATTTTAGTTGCAAATGGTTTTATTGAAGGCGAAGATTTTATTAATGCAATGCTTTTTTTGAGTAACAATCAAGATAATCTTGCCTATTTTTATAGACTTGTGAAACTTCTATAGGATTTGTTTACAAAGTTTTAAAATTTAACAAGTCGGCTTTTCTTTCTTTAGAAGAAAGGAGCAATGCTCTTACTCATCGCATTGCAAGCCTAGCAAAAGAAAGAATCTTCGCCCGCCTGCGTTTTTCGCGTCTAACATTTCTAAATTCAAAGTTCCGACCGCGTTTTCTCACGTTACTGCAATTTAAAGTCCCAAGCAAAAACGGAGTGCGGCGGGCGTATAACGCGCCTTCTAATCTTTCATTTGTTAACATACTTTAGAAATTGTTGGTAAAATCTGCGCGAGGAATTTTTAACTGTTAGGAGTTTTAATGACTAAGAAAAAAAAATATGTTTGCCAAGAATGCGGCGCAGAATCCATTAGATGGCTCGGCAAATGCCCCGCTTGCGGCAAATGGAATACTCTTGTTGAAGAAATTGTCGAAGAAGTAAAAATTCAACCTAAGCACGCCTTAACTACGGCTTATGAAAGTCCGCGCCGAATTGCTGAAGTTGATTTAGCAGAATTGCCGCGTTTTTCTACCGGCTCCGGCGAACTGGACAGAGTTTTGGGCGGCGGTTTAATTCCGGGTTCAATCGTTTTAATTGCGGGAGATCCCGGCGTTGGAAAATCCAGTTTAACTTTGGCTGTTTGTGCTTACATTGCCAAAAATAATCGCCGCGTTTTGTACGTTACAGGCGAAGAAAGTTCCCGCCAAATTCGTATGCGCGCCGAAAGACTTAACGCACTTGCAGACGAGCTTTTCATTTGCGCCGAAAATAATCTTGAAAGAATTATTAATCACGTCGAAAAAGTTCAGCCGGAACTTTTGATTGTCGATTCAATTCAAACAATTTATAAATCTGATATTGAAAGTGCACCGGGCAGTGTTTCGCAAGTTCGAGAATGTTCGGCAAGTTTGATGCGCCTTTCAAAAAGTCACGCCGTTACAACTTTTATAATTGGACACGTTACAAAGGACGGAAATTTGGCAGGTCCGCGCGTACTTGAACATATTGTTGACACGGTTTTATTTTTTGAGGGCGAAAGAAATGCAGATTTTCGAGTTTTGCGGGCTATAAAAAATCGTTTTGGAGCAACGAGTGAAATTGGACTTTTTGAAATGAGAGACAGCGGCTTAGTTGACGTTCCGGACGCCTCAAAATTATTTTTGCCGGAAAAAGCTGAAGAAATTGGTAGTGTGATTGTTCCAACGGTTGAGGGTACGCGCCCGCTTTTAGTAGAAATTCAAGCCCTTGTAGCTCCAACGCCTTTTATGCCGCCGCGTCGCACGAGTGATTCAGTTGATATAAAAAAAATTCAACTGTTACTGGCAGTTTTAGAAAAGCGGCTACATTTGACAATAGGAAGTTGTGATGTTTATATGAAAACGGCGGGCGGGATTAAAATTGACGAGCCCGCAACAGATTTACCAATGGCGGTTGCGCTTGCGTCTAGTTTTGCAAACAGAAAACTTTTGCCGCAATGTGTAATTTTTGGCGAAGTTGGATTAAGTGGCGAAATTCGCGCAGTTAGTAAGGCGCGGCAACGTGTCGATGAATCCGTTAGAATGGGTTTTCAAAATATTATCCTGCCGAAAAAAAATTTCAACGAAATAAAATCTGTGGCAAATGTAAATTTTTTGCCGGTAGAAAATCTGCGCGACGCCTTAAAAATATCAATGCCGCGTGAGAATAAGGACTAGGGGCTAAGGAATAAGGATTAAGGATTAAGGATTAAGGATTAAGGGTTAAGGGTTAAGGATTTTTTTGGAAAAGGAAAATTTAAAATGACGCAAGGATTAATAATCGTGCATACGGGCGAAGGTAAAGGCAAAACAACCGCCGCGCTCGGATTAGCACTTAGAGCATTTGGCGCGGGGCTGAAAGTTTTGATTCTGCAATTTATCAAGGGCGGGCAAAATTACGGCGAACTTGACGCGCTGAAACTTTTACCAATAGAAATAAGACAATGCGGCTTAGGCTTTACTAAAACCGGAGAAATAGCCGACCATAAAGCCGCCGCCGCCGAAACTTTAAAAATTGCCCAGGAAGAAATTATTTCCGGCAAATGGGATTTAATAATTTTGGACGAAATAAATTACGCGGTAAAATTCGGCTTAATTACTGAAGATGAAATGTTAAACTTGCTAAAAATTCGCCCGCCTGAATTACATTTGGTTTTCACGGGGCGAGACGCCACAGAAAAATTAATCGACGCGGCAGATTTGGTAACCGAAATGAAATTAATTAAACACCCTTACCAACACGGAATAAAAGCACAACGCGGAATAGAATTTTGAAAGGTAGTGTTACTTTGAAAATAAATTTGCGTGTTCATTTTTACGATACTGACACAATGGGCGTTGTACACCATTCAAATTATATTCGTTGGTTTGAAACAGGGCGCGTTGAATTTTTGCGCCAAATTGGAATTGATTTAAACGAAATGATGAACGACGGAATTTTATTTCCGATAGTTGAAATACAAGCGAAATATTTTGAGCCGGCGAAATTTGACGATGAATTGGAACTTGAAATTATTCCCGCCAACTTGACAAAAGTTAAATGGGAATTTAATTATAAAATTCGTCGCGCAGGTGAAGAAAAAGTTTTAGTTGAAGGATTTAGCCGCAATGTTTTTACAAACGCGGCAACCGGTAAAATTTCTCGTCTTTCGGAAAAATATTTTTCAAAATTTAAACTTGAAGAATAAAAAAGGCGCGCAAGGACGCCCGCCGCACTTCGTTTAACACAGGCGGGCGCGGCACTTTTTCTTTGGTACTTGCGCGGCAAGGCGTGCTCTTTAGTACTTTTTTTGCTGTAGAAAAAAGAAAGTACATTTATAAATAAAAAATATTAATTGAGAAAGGTATAGAAAGCCCGCTCACTTCGTTTTTGCTTGGAAAAAGAAAGTACGTTTAAAAATTTAAAATATAAAAAATTTAAATAGAAATGGCGCAAATTACGGCGTCATTTTTTAATTGACAGAATCGCAACCAATATATAAAATATTGCGGTACGGTGTGAGTACATAACCTGTTTGGGAAAGTCTGAGGGAAAACTTGACAAGCCCTCAATGTTCAGGCAGCGTACATGAAATTTGACTGCCGCATTTTTCTACGTGAGAATTTTGACGGTTTGAAATAAATTGTGAGGCGATTTATTTATGTGTGAAAGACTGACAGAAATTTAACGATTAGAATTTTTTTTTGGAGTATTGGCAAGTTTCGCCCTCTGCTTTTTGACGGGTTTTAACGAAAAAAGATAGGGGGTGCAGGTTATACTTATTACAATTTCAGTAGCAATCGTTGCAATAATTTTGGGAGCAGTAGGAGGATACGCGGCGCGTAAACGTACGGCTGAAGCGCAAATAGGCTCAGCTGAAGAAGAGGCACGCCGAATTATTGCTGAAGCTCAAGAAAAAAGCAACGCAGAAAAAAAAGAATCCATTCTTGAGGCAAAGGAAGAAATTCACCGTATGCGTCAAGAATTGGACAGGGATACTAAAGAAAGACGAAGTGAATTGGCACGCCAAGAAAAGCGCGTCGTTCAAAAGGAAGAGAATCTTGATAAAAAAATGGATTCTCTGGAAAAAAAGGAACAACTTTTAAACAAGAAAGAGGCACGGCTCAACGAATCACAAGCAGAATTGGATTCAATGCAAGAAAAAGAAAACGCCGAACTTGAAAGAGTAGCCGCGCTGTC
>CALGGV010000250.1 GCA_937915725.1 uncultured Selenomonadales bacterium | reverse complement strand
GGCGCGTCAAAAGTGGTATGAAGATTAATTATTTTGAATAAAAAATTTGCCCGTATCAAAGGCAGGCTTTTTTGTTTCTGAAAAATAAAATTTTACGGCGCGTCAAAAGTGGTATGAAGATTAATTATTTTGAATAAAAAATTTGCCCGTATCAAAGGCAGGCTTTTTTGTTTCTGAAAAATAAAATTTTACGGCGCGTCAAAAGTGCTATGAAGATTAATTACTTTGAATAAAAGATTTGCCCGCGTCAAAGGCGAGCTTTTTTGTTGCTGGCGTAGATTAAAAATTGATTAGAAATTTTAGATTGTCACAAAAAATACCGAAAAATTAAATGGAAAGTCAATCCAAAAAATTTTCTTAATTTTTTCACTTGACTTTCAGAAAAAAACTGTTAAAATAAAACTGAAAAAAAAATGAAAGTTCATCGTAAAACACAAAAATGCTAGTCTAGGGAAGTCTTTTGAAGACGCCCTTTCTAAAAAATAACACTAACTAAGTACCGGCTCGGCTGAAGAGGCTGGGCGTTTTTATTTTGAAATTAATTATCTTCGTAAGGGCGAACGCGCAAAGTTAAACCGCGTTCATTACAGATTTTTTGGCAAAGTTCAATTTCGGCGGGCGGCGTAACTTTGTCAACGATTGTTAAAACTACGTGCGGTACAAATTTTTTCATATTTTCAGCGAAAGTCAACATAGCGTCGTAAGCTTGCAAGCCGAATTTGGAGCGCGTAATTTGCAAATATCTTTCAGCGTTTGCCGCGTTCAAACTGATTGATGCCGTGTCCAAAATATTTTCAAAATCTTGTTCAATATTTCGTCCGTGTTCCAAATTGCCGAGCCCGTTTGTGTTTAGGCGCGTTGGAATTTGCGGGCGAATTTTTTTTATATAGCGCAGAAGTTCCAAAAGTGCGTCAAGTCTGATTGTCGGTTCACCAAATCCGCAAAATACAATTTCTTTGACAATATCAAGCGGCGCGGCATTCAATTCTTTTTTAACTTCGTCAACCGTCGGTTCACTTTCAAGCCACAAAGAATTTTCAGCCGTCATAATTTTTTTTTGCCGTAAACAAAACGGGCAGTCATTGTTACAGCGATTGGTTAAATTAATGTACAAGCCGCGCGGCTTTTCGGCGTTGGGCGGAAAATATTTTCCTTTTTCTGTCATGTAAACTATCATAAAAATTACCTCCGCCGCTATTTTACCGCAAAATTCGACAATTTCAATTCAAAGTGCTAAAATGATAAAAATTTTATATTTAGGGGTAATGTTTTTGAATACTGAAGAAAAAAAAGGCTTTTCTGAAAGAACGACGCAACTAGTAGCATTAACCGCGCTGATTTTGGCGATTTTTGCAACTTTTTCATCACTGTACGCCGGCGGAAATGCCAACAACGCAATTTTGTCTCAAAACAAGGCAAATAACGGCTGGGCTTACTATCAAGCCAAAAGTATGAAAGAAACAATGTGCCAGATTCAATTGGAATATTTGGAACTTGCACCGCCAAAAGATATAGAGCCTGAAAATTTGCAAACATTAAAAAATATTTATAAAGAGCACGCCGACCGTTATCTGGCGGAAGAAGAACAAATCCGCGCCGAAACTCAACAGCACGAATTGGACAGGGATAACTTCCGCAACTTGAATATTGGTTTTAAAATTGCGGTAGTTTATTTGCAAATTGCTATTCTGCTTGTATCGCTTGCCGGCTTGCTGAAGAAAATTTATTTTTGGTACGGCGGTATAGTTTTGGGGCTTTTTGGAATATATCATTTTGTGGCAACGATGATGATCTCATAAAATTTTAGAATCTCTTCGGCAAAAGTCGGCGGGATTTTTTTTATTTTCAACAAAATATCTAAATTCGACAAATTTAATACAAAGTGCTAAACTGATAAAAATTTTCAAGGAGGTTTTTTAAATGAAGAAAAATTACAAAATTGAAGTAGACTGCGCGAACTGCGCACAAAAAATGGAAGACGCGGCAAATAAAATCGACGGCGTTAAAAATGCAGTGGTAAATTTTATGACGCTGAAAATGCAGGTTGAATTTGAAGACGGCGCGAACGCTAAGGAAGTTATGCCGCGCGTTTTGGAAAGTTGCAGAAAAATTGAGCCGGACTGCGAAATTTATTTTTGAGGCGATTTATGAGTTTAAAATATAAAACACTCAAAGGCTTAAAAGAAATTCACTTTAAAAATTTTGTATTCTTGCTGATTGCCGGTACAATTAATGCATTTGGCGTAATGCTTTTCCTTTATCCTGTGAAACTTTATGATAGCGGCGTTTCCGGTGTTTCAATGCTGATGAATCAGATAACGCCGCCTGAATGTACTCTTTCAATGTTTCTGGTAATTTTCAACGTACCAATTTTTTTATTCGGCTTGAAGAAACAGGGAATGGCTTTTACTTTCTATTCGATTTTTGCAGTGGTAGTTTATTCGATTGTGTCTGGGATTCTGCCGAATTTTTTTGAAATTGAAAATTCCGGCGCGTCGCCTTTTGCTGAAAATGATTTATTGCTGTGTGCAATTTTTGGCGGGGTACTTTCGGGAATTGGCAGCGGTATGACAATTCGTTTTGGCGGGGCGATTGACGGTATAGACGTTTTGTCGGTAATTTTTGCAAAGGGCTTGGGACTTTCGCTCGGCTCGTTTGTTATGATTTTCGACACAATTTTATATGTCATCTGCGGGATAATTATCAACAGTTGGATTTTGCCGCTGTATTCGATTTTGACTTACTATATCGGCTCGCAAACTGTAGATTTTGTTGTTGAGGGCTTAGACCGCTCCAAGTGCGCAATGATTGTTACAACTAAGGCTGACGAAATTACCGACGCAATATCTGAACATTTTCAATCCAGCGGGACGATTGTTAATGCTATTGGCGGCTACTCTAAGGAAGAAAAGCAGATTATCTACTTCATAATTAACCATTTCCAGATTAACAAACTGAAAGTTTTGGTTTACGAAATTGACAAGAATGCTTTTATTTCCCTGCAAGATGTTTCTGATATTATAAAAAAAGGCAGTAGACAATAGGGGGATTTTATGAATCGCAAGCAAAGAAAAAATTTAATCAGAATAATAACCGCGTCAATTTTAATGATATTTTTACAATTCGTCGAAATTGAAGGCGCGGCGTGTTTTATTTTGTACATGGTACCTTATTTAATCGTCGGCTACGATATTTTGATAAAAGCGGCGAAAGGTATAAAAAATTTACAACCGCTTGACGAAAATTTTTTAATGGCGTTGGCAACGGTCGGCGCAATAGTTTTGGCGATTTACAGCGGCAGCGGCGATTATACAGAGGCTGTTGCCGTTATGCTTTTTTATCAAATTGGCGAATGGTTTCAAAGTTACGCCATTGGTAAGAGCCGCCAAAATATTTCTGATTTAATGGATATTCGCCCGGATTATGCAAATATTGAAAATTTGGGCAAAATTGAACAGATTGATCCTGACGAAGTTGAAATTGGAACAACGATAATTATTCAGCCCGGCGAAAAAATTCCTATTGACGGCGTAATTATTGAAGGCAATTCGACACTGAATACAAGCGCACTTACCGGCGAATCTTTGCCGCGCAATGTTACGGCGGGCGATGAAGTTATAAGCGGCTGTATCAATATCAACGGCGTTTTGAAAGTTCAAACTACGAAACTTTTTGAAGATTCTACCGCGTCAAAAATTTTGGACTTGGTGGAAAATGCAAGCTCCAGAAAATCTAAGTCTGAAAATTTTATCACGAAATTTGCAAGGATTTACACGCCCGCAGTTGTAGGCGCGGCGGCGGCGTTGGCTATAATTCCTTCATTGGTTACGGGCGATTTTGAAACGTGGCTTTACCGCGCTTTAATTTTCCTTGTCATAAGTTGTCCTTGCGCGTTGGTTATCAGTATACCTTTAACATTTTTTGCGGGATTGGGCGGCGCAA
>CALGGV010000249.1 GCA_937915725.1 uncultured Selenomonadales bacterium | reverse complement strand
CCAAAATTCGCCATTTTTTCCACTGCGTTTAACCATTACGCCGCTTTTACATTTCGGGCAAGCAATATTACTTTCCACAGCTGATTTTAAATTTTCTAAATCCGGCTTGCCGTTTTTATCTTCACAAGTTGTTTTGCAATTTGGAAAATTACTGCAACTCCAAAATTCGCCATTTTTTCCACTGCGTTTAACCATTACGCCGCTTTTACATTTCGGGCAAGCAATATTACTTTCCACAGCTGATTTTAAATTTTCTAAATCCGGCTTGCCGTTTTTATCTTCACAAGTTGTTTTGCAATTTGGAAAATTACTGCAACTCCAAAATTCGCCATTTTTTCCACTGCGTTTAACCATTACGCCGCTTTTACAGCGCGGGCAAAGTGTAACACCTTCCGGCGGCTTAATTTTCGCAGTAACGGCTTTTTGGCAAAGATTTTTTGTAAATTTAACTTGCCCCGCCAAAAATTCATCAAGCGTGCCTTCGCCGTCTGACATTGAATGAAGTTTATCTTCCCAAATTGCGGTTGCGTCCGGAAAAGTTATTTCGTCCGGCAATAAGTCTACAAGCATAAAAGCTTTTTCAGTAGGTTGCAGGGATTTTTTACTTTTGCCGCCCATAAATTTTAAAAAGCCGCGTGAAATTAAATCGTCAATAATTGCGGCGCGGGTTGCCTCTGTTCCAATTCCATAAACATCTTTGAGTTGTTGTTGAACTTCAGGATTTTTAACATATTTATGAATATCTTTCATACCTTGTACCAAACTTGACGCCGAAAAGCGCGGCGGCGGCTCGGTTTTACTTTTTTTTAGTTCGGAATTTTTATAGGTAACGAAGTCGCCTTTTGAAACTTTCGGCAAATTTTGTGAAACTTCATCATCAGCCTTAGTTTTTGCGGCAACGTAAAATTTACGCCAGCCAATTTCCTTTACAATTTTTCCACGCGCAGAAAATTTTTCTTTCTTGTAAGTTACTTCAATAACCGTTTCATCGAAAATGTGCACGGGATAAAATTGCACTGCGTAATTTTTGGCAATAAGTTTATAAATATTCATTTCAATTAAACTCAAGCCGCCGGTAACGGGCTTAATTGTAGGGATAATTGCATGGTGCGCAGAAATTTTTGAATTATTCCAGGCGCGGCTTTTAATTTTGGAGTCGGCGTTATCAGCCAAATTTTTTAATGATTCATCTGTAGTTTTTTGAAGGTTGGCGAGAATTTTTTTAGCGTCAGAAAGTTGAGTAGTAGGCAAAAATTGACAATCTGAACGCGGGTAAGTGGTTAATTTTTTTTCGTACAAAGACTGCGCGGCTTCCAAAACTTGTTGCGGAGTGTAGCCGAAAGTTTTACCGGCGGCAATTTGCAAAGTTGACAGCGAAAAAGGCAAGGGTTGCGATTCTTTTTTTTCGGTAGTTTTACAGCTTGAAATTTTGCCGTCGAGTGGCGCGGTTGCAAATTTTTTCAAGCAAGATTCAGCAAATTTTTTATCAATCAATCTGCCTTCGCTGTCAAAAAATTTTCTGTCATCTGAATTAGGTTTCCACTTTGCAACGAAGGAGCCGTTTTCGTGTTGAAACTGCGCAAAAATATTAAAAAAATCTACCGGCTTAAAATTTACAATTTCACGTTCACGGCGCACAACAAGCGCAAGGGTCGGCGTTTTAACTCTGCCAATAGGAAAAACTTCATTATGTCCCAAACGGCGGGCGGCTAGCGTGTAAGCGCGTGAAAGATTCATACCAATAAGCCAATCTGCGCGGCTGCGTGCAAGTGCGGACTGTTTAAGGTTGAAAAAATCTTTATTGTCGCGCAGATTTTCATTAGCGCGTTTAATGCTTGTTTCGTCGAGTGCATTTAGCAAAATTCTTTTGACGGGCTTTTTGTTTCCGACAAAATCCAAAACTTCGTCAACTAAAAGCTGTCCTTCCCTGTCGGGGTCGCCTGCGTGCACAATTTCATCAGCATCTTTGATTAATTGTTTTACTATATTGAATTGGGCGGCAGTTTTTGGATCAACTTCCAATTTCCAAATTTTGGGAACAATCGGCAGATCTTCAGCGCGCCACATTTTATATTTTGCGTCGTAACCTTCCGGCTCTACTTGCCGCAAAACGTGTCCTACAAGCCACGTTACAACGCCGCCTGAAGTTTTTATAAAGCCTTTGCCGTACTTTGGATTTTCCAGACAAGCGGCAATTTCCCGCGCCATTGAGGGCTTTTCGGCTATATACAATCTCAATTTATCACTTCCAATTTAACAAAAACATTTCCCTAAAATTTCTACTCTTGAATGTAAATCCCTTTAAAAAATAAAATTTTCTTGACAGAAATTTATTTGAGTGGTATATTATCGCAGTACTTATGGAAAGTTGTCCGAGTTGGTCGAAGGAGCACGACTGGAAATCGTGTAGGCGTTGA
>CALGGV010000248.1 GCA_937915725.1 uncultured Selenomonadales bacterium | reverse complement strand
AATATCGTTGTAGTGTACGTAGTCAAAACCGCCGGGCAACGGTTCAAAGCCTTTGTGATATTTGGGTTGCCCTGTTGCGGTTAAAGTGGCAAGCGTGCGCCCGTGAAAACTATCCCACGCCGTGATAATTTGGGATTTTTCGGCGTCGAATTGATGAGCGTATTTTCGGGCGATTTTTATTGCGCCTTCATTTGCCTCCGCGCCGGAATTTGCGAAAAATGCTCTGTCTAAGCCGCTTAACTTTACCAATTTTTCGGCGGCGGCGGCTTGCGGTTCGGTGTAATACAAATTTGAAACGTGAATAACTTTTGCCGCCTGTTGAGAAATTGCGTCAACCAGCGGCTTATAATTATGCCCCAAAACATTTACCGCTATTCCCGCTAAAAAATCAATGTACCGCTTGTCGTTAATATCGTACAAATACGCGCCCGCGCCGCGCTCCAAAACTATCTTGTAGCGATTGAACACCGGCAAATAATTATTATTGTCACGTGTAAAAATTTCTTCTTGAGTTTCCATTTTCTTATCACTCTCCAAATCCAGTTTAGCATTTTCAAATTGGCTGTCAAATATTTTTATAAAATCTTCAGGCGTTACGGCGGGGATTTTTGCATTTTCAAAATCTTTAACATTGCGCGTAACAATAAAATCTGCGCCTACTGCCGCCGCGCATTCGTCCTGCACGCAGTCTTCAAAATCTTTAAAGTCAAAATTTAGTATAGCGGATAAAAGTTTTTCAAAATCAACAGAGCTAATTTTAAGAACTGTAAATAAATCGAAAAGCATTTCGCGGCGTTCATCAGGCGTAAAGTCTTTTCTCAAAATGTAAAACAGAGTCGTTACCGTATGCGCTGCCGCGTAGCCTTCAATTTCCCTTTCAGAACAAAGTCTTATTACGCGGTAAGAATCTGAAAGTACGCCTTCACGCATTAACAATACGTCCAAAATAACATTTGAATCAACCAAGATTTTCATAGCGGCGGCGTTTCTCCTCTCTGACTTCTTCAAGTTCCTTTTCGTAGTCGAAATCGGCGGGCAACCGCCCTATAAATTTGTGCAAATGTTGAAATGCTGCTTGCGCGCGGCGTTTATCTTCTTCGGGGTCAACCGGCGTTGCTTTTTGGCGCAAAAGTTCCATAATAGAATCTAATTCAAATTCCGGCATCTTCATAATCAAACGAATTGCCTCTGCTTTTAAATCTGTCATTTTTAAAACCTCCCTTATGCTTATTATAGCACATTATAATTTGTCAGTTGTCAGTTTAGGATTTAAGGGATTTTTTCACTCTTGCCTAATGCCTTATGCCTCTTGCCTAATCCATAGCTTTTACCTTACTTTCGATAAA
>CALGGV010000247.1 GCA_937915725.1 uncultured Selenomonadales bacterium | reverse complement strand
TAACAATTCTGCTGACAAATTCCGGCGGGCGCATTCTGCCTTCAATCTTGAAAGAATAAATCCCGCTTTGAATCAGCTCGGGGATATTCCTTAACATACAAATATCACCCAACGCCAATTTGTAACTTGTGTCGTCCAAAATTTCGCCGGTTGTTTCGTCAATGAATTTGTAAGCCCAGCGGCACGGCTTAAGACAACGCCCGCGGTTGCCGCTCTGTCCAAAAGTTACGCCGGAATGTATGCATTGCCCACTTTCTGCAATGCACATATCGCCGTGAATAAAATATTCTGTTTCAATTCCGGTTTTTTCGCGCAGATATTTAACTTCATTCAAACTAAGTTCACGTCCGACAACCACGCGCTTAATCCCAAATTTTTTTAAAAACTCAACAGCTGAAATGCTGTTAATGTTCATCATTACAGAGGCGTGAATCGGAATATTTAAGCCGAGTTTTTTTATCAAGTGAATAACCGCCAAATCTTGAACTATAACCGCGTCCGGTTGAATTTCGTTCAAAAAGTATAAATATTTTTCAAGCGGCGCAATTTCTTCAACGCTGATTAAATTGTTCAAAGTAATATCAAGTTTAACGCCGCGTTCGTGCGCGTAGGTTACGGCGGCTTTTAATTCGTCGTCTGAAAGATTAAAATCATTTTTGTGAACGCGCATATTAAAATGTTTGCCGCCCAAATAAACCGCGTCTGCGCCTGCGTCAATCGCCGCCTTAAAAGTTTCAAAAGTTCCTGCCGGTGCCAAAAGTTCAACTGAATCACGAGTTAAATTCATTAAAAAAATCCCCTTCATAAAATCTTCATAAAAATTATAACATTGACTGTAAACGCTTGCAATATTGCCCGCCTTGTGTTAAATTAACGTGTTACAAAAGGAGGTTTTTTTGTTGGAAAATAAAATAGCAGAATTAAAATCCGCAGCAAGCGACGCAATAAAAAAAGTTGCCAACGATTTAAAAGAGTTGGATAACATCAGAGTAAAATTTTTGGGCAAAAAGGGCGAGCTTACAAATTTACTGCGCGGAATGAGTCAACTTAGCGCAGAAGATCGCCCGCGTATCGGTAAAATTGTAAATGACGCACGCGCCGAAATTGAAAAACTTATCGCAGAAAAAAATTCTGAACTTAAAGCAAAGGCACTGCAAGATAAATTGGCGTCAGAAAAAATCGACGTAACTTTACCGGGCAGAAAAATTCAGCGCGGACACTTACACCCGCTTACCTTGACTTTAAACCGCGTCAAAGAAATTTTTATTAATATGGGTTATACAGTTGAAGAAGGTCCTGAAGTTGAAACTGATTTTTATAATTTTGAGGCGTTGAATCTTCCTAAAGACCACCCCGCGCGGGATAGTCAAGATTCATTTTATATCACTGAAGAAATTTTGTTGCGTACTCAAACTTCACCGGTACAGGCGCGCACAATGCAAAAAAATATTCCCAATGCTCCAATAAAAATGATTGCGCCCGGTAGAGTTTATCGCCGTGACGATTTTGACGCCGCGCATTCGCCAATGTTCCATCAAGTTGAAGGCTTAGTTATCGACGAAAAAATTACTTTTGGCGATTTAATAGGTACGCTTGATTTTTTTTGCAAGCAAATGTTTGGCGAAAGTACAAAAATTCGCCTGCGTCCAAGTTTCTTTCCATTCACGGAACCGTCTGCTGAAGTTGATGTAAGTTGCCCAATCTGTCACGGACACGGCAGCGGCTGTAAAGTTTGCCATGACAGCGGCTGGTTAGAAATTTTGGGTTGCGGCGAAGTTCATCCCGACGTTTTGAAAATGAGCGGCTACGATCCTTCAAAAGTCAGCGGCTTTGCATTCGGTATGGGCGTTGAAAGACTTTGTATGATTAAATATGCTATTGACGACTTGAGACTATTTTTTGAAAACGATATGCGCTTTTTGAATCAATTTTAAAATGTTTGAAGAAATTGAAGAAATTTTTGGCGGGCTTGCAGGCGCGTTAAATCCTGAAAGTGAAGAGGCTGAGGAGCACGCTTTCAGATATTATGGCTTAGTTAGAAAAATGAAAACAGACTGCAAACGAATTGCCGCCAATACAGGATTCAGAGAAAAAGATATTCAACGCGTCAAAAATCACGTTTTCTACAAAAAGCACGAACTTTACGATGGCGAATTTGATTATTTTCATCCAAGTTATCAAATGGCGCAGTCGTGGCAAAGATTAATTGACGGGCGAAATATTAAAAATTGTGATATAGTTTTATTAAATCACGAATTTTTGGAAAGTATACTTGAAGAAAATTTTAACGCCGAAGAAGCACATAAAAAGACGGAAAAAATTTATAATTATTTTGTAGCTTTAAAGGAGTTGAATTTATAATGATTGGTTGGTGCAAATTAATTGAGGAAACTCAAGAAACATTGAAAATTGCTTACAGTCTCGAAGAAGATAAATCTTGTGACGGTCTTTTGCTTTACAATAAATCTACAAAAAAAATCGAAGTTCAAAAAAAACCGGCAAATAAAGATTGGATGACATCATTTTTTATTTGCCCATTGCGTAGCAGAATGCGTGAAGGTTTAACGCTTGATAAACTTACTATGATTATGACTGGCTGAAATTTTTTATTGGAGGGATTTTAATTGCAAGTTTCTACAAATTGGTTGAAAGATTTTTTTAAAATAGATTGTACAACTGAAGAATTGGCAGAAAAATTTACAATGAGCGGCAACCCCGTTGAAAATATCGTCAAGGCGGGCGCGGGACTTGAAAAAGTTATTACCGGCAAAGTTGAAAAAATTGAGCGTCATCCCGACTCCGACCATATGTTTGTTTGTATGGTAAATGTTGGCGCGGCTGAACTTTTGCAGATTGTAACGGGCGCGCAAAATGTCAAACAAAATGATATTGTACCTGTTGCATTGGTTGGAGCTAATTTACCCTGTGGCAAGAAAATTTCTAAAGGCAAATTGCGCGGCGTTGTTTCAAACGGTATGCTTTGCAGTCCTGACGAATTGAAAATTGAAGGCGATTCCAGCGGGATTTTAATTTTGCCGAATGATACGCCCGTTGGTATTCCTGTCGCGCAGGTTTTGGGCTTAGACGACGATATTTTGGAATTTGAATTGACTGCAAATCGCGGCGATTGTTTCAGCGTTTTTGGCTTAGTTCGTGAGGCGGGCGTGCTTTTAAATCAGACGCCGAAATTTCCGGAAATTAAAATTACTGAAGACGCGGGCAAAAATTCAGCTGATTTAATCGAAATAAAAATTGACGCGCCGGATTTATGCAGCAGGTTTTCTGCGCGAGTTTTGACTGACGTTAAGCTTGGACCTTCGCCGGAATGGATGCAAAAACGTTTGGAAGGCGCGGGCATTAGGGCTATAAATAATGTTGTTGACGTTACAAATTTTGTAATGGTTGAATTGGGACAACCAATGCACGCCTATGATTATGAAGAAATTAAGGGCAAAGTTTTAAATGCACGTCGCGCAGTTGCAGGCGAACAACTTCATACTTTGGACGATTCAAACAGGCTTGCAAAGGGCGGCGAACTTGTCATTGCGGACGCCGAAAAAGCCGCGGGGCTTGCAGGCGTTATGGGCGGCTTTGAAACTGAAATTACAGAAAAAACTAAAACGGTTGTACTTGAGGCGGCTAGCTTTAATTCTGCGTCAATTCGTCGTACAAGCCGCGCAGTCGGTTTACATTCTGAGGCAAGCGGCAGATTTGAACGCGGAATAAATGAAAAGGCAACTGTTACCGCACTTGACAGAGCCGCGCAACTTTTGCAGGAAATGGGCGCGTGCAAAGTTTGTACCGGCGTTGTTGACGTTTACCCCGCACCAAAATCTGAAGTCAAAGTTCAATTCACTTGCAAACAAATTAATGACAGGCTCGGCACTTCCTACACTGAAAAAGAAATTCTTGACGTGTTAGAATCGCTCGGCTTTAAAATTTCCGGCATCGGCGTGGAATTTGACGGCGATAAAGTTTTTGGCAGAATTTCCAACGCTGCTAAACATTTGGGCGCGGCGGCAAGGGAAATTACTCAAAATTCTGAAGTTGATGATTTTATTCAAAATATCGGAAAAACCGTTGGCGAATTGATGAAACGCAGCGGTTCAGAATCTTTCGCAACTTATGAGGCGATTGTACCGGATTGGCGAAATGACGTTACATTGATGGAAGATTTATCAGAGGAAGTCGCCAGAATTTACGGCTATGATAAAATTCCCGCAACTTTGCCAAAAGGCAGTCAACAGGGCGGGCAGTCTAAATTTCAAAATTTCACTGATTCAATCAAAAATATTTTGTCAAGTTTGGGAATGTACGAGGAAATTTCTTTTGCCTTCACTAATCCCGATATGTTTGACAAGTTGCAAATTCCTGCAGACAGTGAACTTCGTCGCGCAGTTCCAATTAAAAATCCTTTGACTGATGAATATCCTTTGCTTAGGACGACGCTTTTAAGTTCGATTCTTGAAAACGCCGCAAGGAATTTCAGCCGCAAAAATGAAGACGTGCGCCTTTTTGAAATTGCGCCGGTATTCATTCCAAAAAATTTACCAATTACCGAACAACCGTTTGAAATTCAAAAACTTGTCGGCTTGATAATGGGACGCCGCGAGCCGAAAGGCTGGACTCAAAATAACGCCGAAGTTGATTTTTACGATATTAAAGGAATTGTCGAGGAACTTTTTGCAGGGCTGTCAATTTCAAATTATACTGTTGAGGCGGGCGAACATTACGCACTTCACCCCGGCAAAACTGCAATTTTCAAAAAAGGGCGTGAAATTTTGGCAACTGTCGGCGAAGTTCATCCTGCGGTTGCTGAATCGCTCGGCATTACAAAAAAAATTTTTGTCTTTGAATGTGACGTTGAAACTTTAATGAAATGTGCCGCCAAAAAATTTACCTTTGAAAATCTGCCGAAATATCCTGCGATTAGCCGCGACCTTGCAATTTTGGTAAATCTTGACGTTGCCGCGGGCGAAATTGAAAAAGTTATTGCAAAATCTGCCGGAAAATTTTTCAAGGGCGTTACACTTTTTGACGTGTACACGGGCGAAAGAATCGCCGCCGATAAAAAAAGTTTGGCGTTTAATATAAAATTCCAGTCAAACGAACGCACGCTTACTGATTCTGAGGCTGATGAATCTTTCAAAAATATTTTGGCGGCAGTCGAAAAAACTTTTGAGGCAAAGTTGAGGTGATTTAATTTGCCTGAAGAAAAAACAGCCAGCGAAATGAAACGTGTATCAGTTGAAATTTTCGGCGACGTTTACCACTTAAAAACAGATGATCCTGAAGGCTTAGAAAAAATTGTACAAATGGTCAACTTCCATATGAAGTCAATCGCACAAAATACGCGCACTTTTGCGGGAAGTCGAATTGCAGTTATGGCGGCGTTGCAGATCGCTCAAGATTATATGCAACTCAAAAAAGACTACGACGAACTTTTAGCACTTTTGAACGAAAATAAATAAGGGCTAAGGGCTAAGGATTAGGGATTTTTCCTTAGCTCTTTTTTATTAAAAAGGAAGTTGGAATTTGAAAAGTTATAAAATTGAAGGCGTCATTTTACGCACGACAGATTTTGGCGATTCTAACCGCGTGGTAACTATTTTTACGCGGGATTTAGGAAAAATTGAAGTCAATGCTTACGGTTGCCGCCGCGCTAAAAATCCACTTTCCGGCGCGTTGCAAATGTTTAATTTAATTTCAGCTGAAATAAATCACGGCGCAAAACTTGACAATATCAAAGAGGCTGACATTATAAAATTTTATCCCAATTTGACGGCTGACATTGAAAAATTGGCTTACGCCTCGCTTTTTTTTGAAATTGTAAATCGAATGACACTGCCGAAATTTCCTGAAGTTGGAATTTATGATTTAATTTTAAAAATTTTGCCCGCGTTGAATTACAGGAACTCAAAAATTGCCGCGCTTATTGGAATTTTTCAATTTATGGAATTTAGCGGCGTGCAACTGAATTATTTTCACTGCGTACATTGCGGCGCAGAAATTGAAAATGACGCGGCGTTCAGTTTGTCGGATGGCGGCGCAGTTTGTCAAAATTGCATTGACGCGGCGAGCGATATTTTAAATTATTCAAACAATCTGCGCGAAACTTTTTACAAAATTTTAAATTTCGATTGGCAACAACATTTGAATTTTAATTTGAAAGAAATTGACGCGGCAGAAAAAATTATCCTGCGGTACGTTCAATCGATTATCGGCAAAGAATTAAACGCCGTAAAATTTATCCGGCAACTTGAAACCTTATAAAAAAATTAAGGAAGTGTAAAGCGCACTTCCTTTTTTGTTGCCTAAATGTTTTCAGTTATCCGGAAAAATTGCGAATGACTTTTTACAAAATTTTAAAATTCGATTGGCAACAACATTTGAATTTTAATTTGAAAGAAATTGACGCGGCAGAAA
>CALGGV010000246.1 GCA_937915725.1 uncultured Selenomonadales bacterium | reverse complement strand
AGCCGGTAATTGTGGCGCAGGTCGTGCCGAAATATCGCCAGTTGTTTTTGATTTTCTTGCTCTATCAAATTGTATTCGCGCAGATTTTGTAACTGTTGCTGTAAAGTTTTGTTGAAATATTCCCGCCGGTTTTTCTTTTCAATTTCTCTGTTTGCAATATTTACCGAGCGATACATCATTAAAAAAAATATCGGGATTAAAAAGCGCAAAAATCTTTCTTTGAACGGCTGAATCAGTACATTGTCTAACATTGTCAAATAAGTTCCCATTAAAATTGCCAATGGTAAAAGTGCATTGTACCAACGAAATTTACTTTCAAAAAAATAATTCGGCAGTAACAAGTTTATGAAAATTTCTTTTTCCCATTTCAACAGTATCACAAGCCAAAATATATTCAAAATTCCCTGCAAAAGAAATTCATTTACTGTGAAAAATTCTTGAAGTGTTGCGTTTACAGTTGCCGCCATTCCTTGAATTATCAACGCCCAAATTCCGTGCATTCCAAATACAAAAATATGATGAATAAATTTTTCTTTGATTGTTACGACAGAAATTACAAAATAGAAAATCCAGCCGATTGTAAATGCAAGTTTATAAAATTTTGCGTCTAAGCCGAAAATTTGAAATAAAATTGTATAGCCGAAAAAAAGCAGCGCGGCTAAAACCAAAAATTTTGTCCAGAGCGTTTGAATTTCTTCAAGTGTCATTCTTTTGCTGAAGGGCAGATAGCGCAGGTAAGCGTTCAAAAGTTGAGTTATTCCGATTGTTGCAGAAACAAGCAGTAAAATCATTGCGCCGCCTCCTCCCAGTACATTACAAATTTAACTTTGCCTTCCCGTTGTTCAAAGGCAACCTGCGCTTTATATTTTTTGGCGAATGTGCCGATTGAGAGCATTCCAATTCCGTGTCCGCTCTTTTTTTGAGTTGTCAAGGGGAAGCCGTTTTGGTTTAAGCGGAGCGGCTCATTGTACAAATTTGAAATTTCAAGCAAACATTGGCGTTCGTTGTACTTTATGAGGATTGAAATTTTTCGCTCGTTTGTCGGCTGTTTTTTACTGGCGGTAACTGCATTTTCCAACAAATTTGAAAGTAAAATTGCAAAATCACTTTCGTCCGTCAAAATTTCGGCGGGCATTTTTATTTTATATTCAAATTTTATACCGAATTTTTTTGCCTGTTGCATATAAATTGAAATTGCCGCGTTGATTAGCGGGGAGCGGCAAAATCTGATAATTTTCGTTGATTCTAAAAAATCTTCACGTTGCTTTAAAAAATTCAGTACGCCTTGCTTGTCAGATTTTTTCAACACTGAAATTAGTTGCTCATAATCTTCGCGCAGATTTTGTTTGAGGGCGTCCATTTGTTCTTGATTTTCGGCGATAAATTGATTATGCTGTTCCAAAGATTTTAGTTGTTCCTCAAGTAATTCTTGTTCGCGCAGGACTTTTTGATTTTCGTTAAAATTTTTCGTGCCGATTAAAACATATTGATAAATATAAAAAAATCCCAAAATCAAGTATAATCTGGAAAATCTTTCGTCCCACGTGTGCCACAGATTTTCGTCGTGCCACAACAAAAAATGTCCTATTCCCAAAAGTGCCGGCAATAAGGCTAAATATTTTCCCTGCCTGCGATTTTGAAAAATTGTTTCTGCGTACGCCATTTTTTCAAAAAAATATTTTTCCACCGGCAACAATAAAACAAAAAAGGTTAAGTATAAGCCGCCGTGAATTAAAGCTAAATTGTTTAAAGTTTCATTGGCGAAAAAAAGCGCGTCGGTTATTGCCGCCAAATTATGTAGTGAAAGTGTCCAGAGCCCCGTCATTCCCAAAATAAAAAATTGGTATGAAAGTTGCCGCCGAATTGTCAGAATTGTTATCAAAAAAAACGGCAACCAGCCCAATCCAAGTATCGTTTTGTAATTGAAAGCCGTAACGCCGAATGTTGAAAAAATTTCTTTGTAAAAGACGAGAATAAAAATTGCCCAAATAAAAAGCCGCAACCAAAGGCGGCGGTTTTCTTCCTGCAAAATTTTATTTTTCAGTGGAAGGTATCTAATGTAAGAATCTGCGAGGTGAATCAAAACTATCAGAAAAGGCAGTTGCAATTTAATCAATCCTTCAAAAGATTTTGCCAAACAAAATACATTTTAATGGAGCCTGTCAAGTTTTTCTACCTTGATTTTTTTGTTACATTTTTTTGAATTAGTGAACATTTTTTGAAACTGTATTGATTTTCGTCTGTAAAAATTTGAAAATAATAATTTGGAGGCTGATTTAATTTGAAAAAATTTTTAATGGTAATCTGCGCGACGTTGATAATTTTTAGTCAAGCAGCGGCGCAAATTCCAGATTATTTGAACGGAGACAGAAATTTTTTGTTAAGCGGAATGCACGCGGGGACGGCGTGGCACATTGATAAAAATTCTGTCAAAATTTTAACCGTGCGCTACGATTTTTACAACGGCTAAAGAAAAATGAAAATTGGCAGTACATACCGCCCGTTGGAAGTTTGGCAGAAACCGGCAATGACGCAAGCGGCGAAATGGCTTTTTACATTGCTTACGGCAAAAAATTTTACGGCGGGCAAAAGTGGCTTGACGAAAAAACCGGCGCGCTCCGGTCTCCAAATTTTAGCGAAGAAATTTACAAAATAATTGATGAATCGAATTGAAAGGCGGTAATTTAATGGCAACTTCGATTAATTTTCAGGAAGTTTTGCAGGGGAATTGGACGATTTTAAAAGCTATTGGGCAAATTGACACAACAAACGCGGCGGTTGCTGAAAAAACTTTGCTTGATACTCTCGACAAGAGCCAAAATTTGGCGTTGGATATGTCGCAACTCAAATACACCTCAAGCGCGGGACTTCGTGCCTTGCTCCGTACCGGTAAAAAAGCAAAGAAAACTAACAAGCAATTTGTATTTTGCGGCGTTACCGGTATGGTTAAGGAAATTTTGGAAGATTCGGGCACGGATTTACTTTTTCAAATTTATGAATCTGCCGCAGATTTACAATAGGTGGTATTTAATTTGCAAGAAAATCTTTCAGAATGGAAAAAATTTCCGGCAAGTGAAGACGCCTATGAAAGTATCAAAGATTTTATCCTTGACGCCGCCAAAAATTTCAACGTCAAACAAGAAAAAATTTTGCGGCTTGAATTGGGAATTGAAGAAATTGTTATAAATATAATTCACTACGCCTACAAAGACGGCGGCGATATTTTCGTAAAAGTTTATGACGACGAAACGCAGAATATTTTTTACTTTGAGTTGGCAGATTACGGCACGCCTTTTAATCCACTTGAAAAGATTGACCCGCGCTCCGTTGATAAATCCGAAATTCAAGACAGAAAAATTGGCGGATTTGGTATTGCCTTTGTCAAAAAAACTTTCGTAAATTTGAGTTACGCCTATGAAAATTTTCAAGGGCAAAAAGCTAATCATCTTACTTTGGGATTCAAAAAATAGCTACACTTTTTTTACGTGCATTACACTTTTTCCTGTTTGCTTGAAAAAAATTTTTTGCTTGATAAAATGCAAAATGTAGAAACTTTGAGGCAAAATTCAGTTTCGACAATCAAAAATT